>DBYF01000026.1:0-3410 GCA_002310155.1 Mageeibacillus sp. UBA1193
TTCGCAGTAGTAACCATACGGCAGATCCGCAACTGTCCCGATCGATTCATCGATCTGAAAAGCTTCCTCAAGTGCGATCACCCTGGCGTCTTCCTGCGTGTGCACATCGCCACACATAAACTGCCAGTACCCGTCGTCATCATGAGAAACAAACAGCGCCGGTCTCTCGCCGTTCATGAAATGCTTGCACACGATGCAAGCCGTATTCGGACTGTCTTTAAAAGGGAAAATCATAATTTGCCATCCCATCTATCCCCACCTCATTATAGCATTAATCCCGCCCGCTCAATGAGAGTTTCCGATTCCGCTCCGAAGATGGTTTATCAGGTTCCACACATCAAAATCATATACCCCCAGGGGGTATGCACGCATTTCAAATCAGCTCAAATCCCTGTTTTTGCCATTTTGATCTTACTTTTTCCTCATCCCAATCAGATCATTTCACGAAAAAACACGATTTGATCTGACATCTCCATCCGTTCATTCACTTTTCCCGCTCGAAAAGCACTCTTCCCGGTGAATTTTCGCTCTACATACCCCCACCGAGATAAGATCATTTTGCCATTTTTACGATTTTGGTCTTACTTACGTTTCCGAATCATGGGATCAATCCATCCAAACTGCATGACCGATCCCATCCAAATCCCAAATGCCTTATCGACAAGCATCCGCTCTCACATACATGGTTGCACGTCCGGAACCAATACGGACAATATATCCTTCATCGACCAATTTCTTAAGCGCCGACTCAACAGAAGAACTTCCAAGACTCGGACAAGAAGCCAGTACGCTTTGCTTAGAAAACTTTCCGATTTTTTCAGACACGCACAATTTCACGACATCATAAGAAGTACTCTTAGCCCCGGAATCTTCCGCAATAGTCATCCTTCGCTCAAAGTCTCTGTAGCACTTCAGAATCACGCCCAGCATGTACTTGATAAATGGCAGAGGGTCATTCTTTCCTTCATGCCAATGCTTATCTGATTTTTGCAGAGCTTCATAATATGATTCCTTGGTATCAGCAATCACCTTTTCAATACTGATGTACTTCCCAACCTGATATCCGCACCGGTACATCAGAAGTAGCGTCAGAAGACGGCTCATTCTTCCGTTGCCATCATTAAACGGATGTATGCTGAGAAAATCCACAAGGAAACAGCAAATCAGGATCAGTTCATCCACTCTTCCCAGATCCAGTTCTCTCTGCAGACTCTCACAGATTCTTTGGATCGCCTCAGGTGTCTCATATGGTTGAAGCGGTTTGAAAAGCACTATTCTCTCACCTGTTCCCGTGACCATAACGATCTCGTTCGGTGTCGTCTTAAACCGCCCTCCATAGGACAGATCGGTATATTCCAACAAATACTTGTGTAATTGAAGGATATAGTTGGGCGTAACAGGAATCGACGCATAATCCTCGTGGATCAGATTTAAAACATTTCTATATCCGAGGATTTCTTCTTCGTCTCTGTTTCGCGGTGTTGTCTTATCATTCACAAGTTGCTTCAGACGGGCATCTGTTGTAACGATACCCTCAATACGGTTACTTGCTTCTGTACTCTGAACCTTTGCTATCTCCACAAGTCGGGCTAATTCAACCGGCTTCTGGCGAAGGAACAGTTCTTGTTTGCCTTTGTATTCGTGAATCTTGGACAGGTATGAAATAACCTCACTGTCCCATGTTTTTTCTGTCAATTTAGAATAATCAAACTCTCTCACGGATCCGGTCTCCTTTCTCCCAACTAAAATAATTTTCTCCCAAATTGTATATCATTTTGGGAGAAAATTCAAGCAATGAGGCAATTAAATTCGACTGTTTACAGCTCCCTAAAATACGGACAGATATTCTCGTAATGCCCGTCTTTCATGCGAAAACCACCGGTGATCGTTCCGAGCTGCTTAAATCCGAGTCTCTCGTAGAGATGCCGTGCATGCACATTACTCTCAACAACAGCATTGAACTGCAGCACCCGAAAACCCAATTCCTTGCCCATCTTCAGGCAGTCCAGCACCAGCTTCTCACCGATGTGCTGTCCCCTGGCTTCCGATGCCACCGCGTAGCTGGCGTTGCAGATATGCCCGCATCTTCCGACGTTGTTCGGGTGAAGGATGTAAAGCCCGAGGATCTTTCCGTCCTCTTCAGCCACGCCCGTATAGCTCTGCCCTGCGAAGAACTCCGCACCGGTCTTCTCGTCCAGCAGTTCTTCCTGCGGGAACGCGATCCCCTCGTCTACGATCTCATTCCAGATCCTAATCATCGCCGGCAGATCCGCCGCCTGATACGCACGCACCGTCATAGTCCGATCTCCTTGTAGATTCCCTGAATGAAGGGCCCCTTGTGCTCGATGTATCCGTCGATATCATACGGAAAAAGCACTGCTCCTTCTTCTTTGATTCTACTATACTCTGCCACCGCTTCGGGGTGTTCGCGAAGGTAATCGCGGAAAGATAAATGTCTCTTCAATTCAGACGCATTCCTATCACAGACATATAGATGGTGATTGCGGAGATGCTCTTTCCCGCTGTAATGGAAAGCCTCTCTTCCGGGGATCCCCTGATCACCTTCGTGGGTGTATCCGATCGTTCCCAGCGCTTCAATCACATCGGGAAGTTTAGATCGGTCTTCGATCACTACATCGATATCAATGATCGGCTTCGCCGAAAGTCCCTCGACCGAAGTACTGCCTACATGCTCGATCGCCAGCGCCAGTGATCCCAAAGCCGGTGCAAGCTCATCACGGATCGCGATGAAATCCTGCTTCCATGCTTCGTCATATGGTTCCACAACGACATGCTTCGCACCGCCGAGGACTGCTTTCACGATCTGGAAGTTTCTGTCCAGATCATCATCACCTTTAAGTTCAATCTGTCTGCACTCCAGTTTCTTCTGCCACAGGTCGTGCTTCGCCTTGCTTCTCATATCGGCACTGCCAGTGTCGTACTGGCTCGCCCACTCAAGAAATGCCAAGTGTTCTTCGTACATATCGCCGCCCTCTTCGATGCGGGCGCCGAACTTTCTTCCCTCACGCTCGTGCAGTCTCTGAAGGCGCACTTTCGTATCCGTGAAAAGACGGATCGCAAGTGTAAACTGCGGGATCAGTTCATCGCCCCAGTCCACGAGGGATCCGGAGATAACAACGTTGTCGTGTTCGGCGATGTCTTTCTTCATCATTTCCAGACGTTCTTCGACAGGACGCTTCGTCGTGAACATCGGGTCCGTCGGCATCCAGAAGTAATCGTCCGTGTCCATGAAGAAATATCCGAGTTCCTCACAGATCTTTCTTCCGAGTGTAGACGTTCCCGAACCGGATGCCCCGTAGATATGGATCACCTGTTTCATAGACCAAGATCCTCCCTGTAGATCACCGACACATGCGTGATCTTATTTGCCTCCTCCGGATACTCTTTCA
>DBYF01000026.1:3454-3585 GCA_002310155.1 Mageeibacillus sp. UBA1193
GAATAAAGTGCCGGATATTCCGTGTTCTGAAAAGCCCAGTCACGGACAGCCAGAGCTGCCTCTTTAGCATACCCCTTTTTCTGCTGGTCCGCACGGATATGATATCCGATCTCCGGCAGCATCTGTCCGTC
>DBYF01000137.1:0-6005 GCA_002310155.1 Mageeibacillus sp. UBA1193
TTGATGGCTTCCTGCTCCAGCTCACCGGCCATCTGGGACTTCGCCTGCTCACGGGCGGTCTCTGCCATGAACTGTGCTCTCTTGACGTCTGTGTCACGCTGACGCTCTGCGACTGCGACCTGTGCGTCGAGTTCTTTTTCCTGAGCCATACGGTCTGTCTCGGCTCTCTTCTCACGCATGGACTGTTCTGCCTCTGCGGAAATGTTTGCCGCGTCACGTCTTCTGGTCTCACGGTCTCTCGCGGCAAGATCCTTGTAATAGGTGCTGCCCGCTGCGTCCTCGACCTCGTGGATCGACAGGATCGTGTTAAAGCCGAGATCCTTCATCTGTGCGGAGATGGACTCCTTGACCTGATCGTCGAGCTTGTCTTTACCGTTCATGACCTCTTCCGGTGTCATCTTTGCGATTACTGCACGGACACCACCGGAGACAACGTCCAGGATTACTCTTTCGAGTTCCTTGTCATTCTTGTCGAGGAAGTTGCAGACGGCTCTCTGCAGGCTCTCGTTCGAAGAAACATCCGGATTGTAAGCGACCGCCCAGTCGATCTGGATCGGAACACCGGTCTGTGTCTTCGTGACATCGCCGGATACTTTTGCTGTGCGTACACAGAGATCAAAGTACTTCGCCTTCTGGATGAAGGGGATGACCACGCGGCCACCGGCTCTCTTGATCTTCGGATTGCCGTACTTGTCGGTCGCGCCGACGCCGGATACGACCAGCGCCTCGTTACCTTTTGCTGTCTTGATCATCGCGAACAGAATGACTGTCAGTCCGATGACTCCTGCGGCAATCGCTGCAATTAAAATAATGATTTCCCTTGGCATAATCCCTACCTCCCAACCGTCAAATAAATGATTGATTATGCAGCTTTGAGGTTCTTCCCTTTATCCTGGAAGCTCGCCTCAAGCTTGAATATATTCTATCTTTGAGGGGTGCCGGAATAAATGGATACCGGTTATCTCCGCGATGCCGTATTTGCACCCTCCACGGCAAATATGAGCATTTATTTCGAACCTGGGAATCTTGTAGTATAATGTCTGCATGGGCTTCGGATTTGGGCCGGCGCGGGGGTGCGCGCTGAAGTGTCCAAAGACACGGAGTTTTATGGGAGAGGGGAAAGAAAATGCCAGAGACGCAATATATCAATCAGTGGGGTAATCCTGCGCAGCAACAGCAGCAGAACACTGCCGCAATCACCGGACTCAGCGTAACGATCTTCGACGGTATCCGCCAGCCGGTCACATATCTTCTCAGTAACTTTCAGAAACCGATGATCACCTTCGGACGAGCTCCGGGAAATGACATCCTGCTATACTCGCCGATCGTATCTTCTCTGCACGGACGTTTCATTTTCCAGAACGGCCGCTGGTACATCGAGGACCGCGCCGTATTCGGCGGAACTCCGAGTAAGAACGGACTGATCTATAACAATTCCTATCTGGATTCGAGGATCATCAGTGAAGGTGACTTCGTCCGTATCGACGACGGTGTCCAGACCATCGCGGACGGCGTCCTGTTCATGTTCTCCTCTTCTGACCAGCAGAAGGGCTGGAACATGATGCCGCTGCAGACATTGAGCGAGATCACCATCGGCCGTGATCCGAACTGCACCATCACCTTCCCGCACATCAGTGTATCGAGACTCCACGCGAGGATCATCCGCACGGCGGAGGGCTTCTCCATCTACGATTCCAGCACGAACGGCGTAGTCGTCAACAACCAGCGCATCCGCGGTTCGGCGAAGCTCAACGAGAAAGACGTCATCGTTATTTCCAATAACAAGATGATCTTCACATCGAACCTTCTGTTCTTCGTCAGCTTCAACTCCGGTATTTCCGTCGACGCTGAGAACATCCTCATCTCGCGCGGTTCCGGAAAGAATGCTTTCGCCACACCGCACGCCATGGACATCAACATCCGTCCGGGCGAGCTGATCGCGATCGTCGGATGCTCCGGTGCCGGTAAGTCCACGATCATGAACTGTATGTCCGGCTATCTGCAGCCGACACAGGGTACCGTCAGCATCAACGGCACCAACCTCTATGAGAACTTCGACTCCCTCAAGGAGATCATCGGATACGTCCCGCAGGCAGATATCGTTTACGACAACCTGTCCGTCTTCGACATGCTCTACTACACCGCGCAGATGCGTCTGCCGAAGGAGCTCACGGATACCGAGCGAAAAGCAGCCGTCGAACGTGCGATCCAGATGGTCGACCTGCAGGAACACCAGCAGCGTCTGATCAAGAAGCTCAGCGGCGGTCAGAAAAAGAGAGCCAGCATCGCGGTAGAGCTCCTTTCCGACCCGAGCCTTCTCTTCCTCGATGAGCCGGCTTCCGGTCTCGATCCGGGCACAGAGAAGATGCTCATGGTATCTCTCAGAAAGATGGCCGATGGTGGCAAGACTGTCATCCTCGTCACCCACAGCGTACTTCAGCTGCAGATGTGTGACCGTATCCTCTTCATGGGTAAGGGCGGCCGCCTCTGCTTCTTCGGAAGCTATGAAGAATCCCTCAAGTTTTTCGGCATCTCCGACATCGTCGATGTATATAACCTGCTCGCGAACGATCCGGAAAACTGCTGGGCAAGATTCAATGCACAGCAGAACTCGATCCGTGCACGTGTCGCGACCACAGGTAACGCAGTCATTCGAAAGAGACAGAAGAAATCCCAGATACCGGTGCTTTTCTCGCGGTATCTGAAACTGCTTTTCAACGACAGACAGAGAGCGGCAATCATGTTTGCGCAGGCGCCTCTTCTCGCCTTCCTGATCTCGCTTGTTAAGAACGGAGACCAGTTCACACCGATGGGCGCGGGCAATACGAAGAGCCTGCTGTTCGCCCTCGCGTGCGCCGCGTTCTGGATCGGCATGTACAACTCGATCCAGGAAGTCTGTAAGGAACGTAACATTGTTAAACGTGAATTCATGGCGGGCCTGTCACTGAATTCGTACCTGATATCCAAGCTCTACGCGCTGGCATTCGTCTGCTCGATCCAGAGCTTCCTGCTCACGACCGTTTTCTGTCTGTTCGTCGGCACGCCGGAAGGTGTTTCGATGCCTGCCGGACTGGAAATGTTCATCACGGCATTCCTGTCGGCACTGGCCGCAAGTGCGATCGGTCTTCTCGTATCGACGCTCTTTACGAACCCGGACCGTGCTCTGACGATGGCCCCGCTCCTTCTGCTTCCGCAGATCCTGTTCTCGGGCCTGATCTTCGACGTCAGCGGTGTCACCGAATTCATTTCCTGGTTCGTCGTATGCCGCTGGAGCATGGAGGGATTCGGATCGTGCGCGAACCTCAATGAACTCGCGCGTATGCATACGATCGACAAGAGCTACGAAGCGACTTCCGGGCACATGATGCTCGTATGGTTCATCCTGATCCTGTTTGTCGCAGGATCCCTGGTCCTCGCACAGAGAGCACTCTCTTCACTCGCGAAGGACAAGTCGTAAACGGCATCCTCTGACATCACGAAGGGACCCTCATCGGGAGATCATCATGGAAAAGACAAAGAAGAAAATGCGCACAAGGAATAAGGTCATCATTATCATCTCGATCGTGGTGGCTGTCCTTCTTGCGGTCGCAGTCGGCATTTTCCTCTACATCCGTTCCACTCCGGAGTGGGCGTTAAAGGAGATCTACTCCGATATTAAATCCGATGGTGTCGACGGACTCCGCAAACACTCGACAGAGAACTTCAACGCCAAGATCGATAAGATCGAAGCATTCGCGAAAGAAAAAGGCATCGGCACTGACGACGGCGGCGATGAGACCGCTCCTGATGATGACGATGTCAGTCTTAAAGACTATCTCAAAGGTCACGCGGAAGAATACCTCGGCGCGAAGCTTCTTGCCCGCATCAAGGACATTGACTGGGGGCTCGAAGATATCAAGCACGGCAGGAAGGAGACGGATGTCGTCGTCTCCTTCAAGTACAGTTCGACCTTTTCCGGCGAATTCGATGTGATCCTTATTAAGGATGGCGGCACGTGGAAGATCGACGACGTCGACTTAAGCAAATGCATAAAGAGTGCTTTTAAGAGCCTGATCTCGCTGTTCGGATAGTGGCTGCACGGCACGAGTGCTTTTCAAAAAGGAATATAAAGAGGTCTCGAGCTTTGGGGCCTCTTTTCGTTTTCTAAAACAACATATCTATATAGGAAAAACAACTTATCAAATGACGTATCCGTCACTCTGCCGTCACGTCAGAGTCATTTGAGATTACTAAAATCATCTTAACAACATGAAGATGACCTGTTGGACACACACACATAATCGGAGGACACCAATGAAAAGAAAAATTCGTAATCTACTTGCCTTGACTCTCACAGCACAAATGATTTTCTCACTCACCGCTTGCGGCTCCAAGAAAAGTGACGCAAACGGTAATTCTTCTGCAGGAAACGGTTCCGGAACCACTTCCGGAAGCAGCGCGGATGCCAATACGGATACAGGTTCCGGCAGCATAACAAACACCAGCGCGAAGGGCGCACGGATCGTTGCCGATACTGACCTCTACTACAACGTAGACATCGGGTCGCTGAAAGCTTCCTTCTCACAGGACAAAGAGATCCAGTACAGTGATATCCCCTACCACTATATCGTCGGTGACCGAATCGTGGCCGCGGTAGACGTAGTTTACAAGAAGCCGGAAGCAGTTGAGAAGGAACAGGAAAAACTCAATCTTGACGATGACAAGCAGCTGGAAAGATACATGCAGATCGATAACGAATACCAGGAGCATTCACTTCAGATCTTCGATCTCAAAGGCGAATTAGTCGCAAGGGTCCCGATCGACGATAACTGCTCGTTCTCAGGCGCTTACGCAGGAAAAGATGGAGAGATCCTGGTCGTAACAACTAAGATGGACATGAATGTATGCCGTGCAAAACCACTGGTCACCGTATACTCCGCTTCCGGCGAAAAGCTTCGCGACATCGATCTTCAGGTCAAAGACTCACTGGAAGATGTCGCACTCTACGTACTGGAAAACGGTAACCTGCTCCTGGCCAGCATCGGCAAATTCTGGATCCTCGACGGCAACGGACAAGTGCTTTTCGAGGAGACAAATCCGGATCTCAATGGTACAATGCTGCATTCCGGCGGAAAGTGGTTCGCAGTGATGCCGAAGTACACGGCAGATGGTATGGATGTTAACGTTCAGGAAGTAGATATCAACACCGGCAAACTGGTCGACAAGCCATTCAAGAGCGATGGCTGCGTACTCAATACCAGACAGGGTGACCAGGACTGCTTCATTCTGAACGCGAACGGTATCGAGAAGTTTGATATTGCTACACAGACAAAGACTCAGGTGCTCGCATGGAAAGACACTGATGTTAACTCAGGATTGCTGCAGCTCGAGGGCGCACGTATCTCTTCGGAAAACGACATGGTCTTCTTCCAGTTTGACGCTCTCGATGAAGGCGGTCGCAGCTCGATGGACGTAAAAAAGAGAGGTGCAAGCCTGATCTCTGTTGTCCATCTTACGAAAGCGGACAAGAACCCGCATGCCGGAAAGGTACGCCTGAGACTCGGTATGAACGGTGATATCAGCAACACCTTCCTGCAGCAGGTCCTCAACTATAACAAGGATCCCCAGAACCCGACTCGAATCGAGCTCATCGACTATACCGCGGACGCAGAGAATGCCGTAACTTACGAGAAGCGTGAGGAAGGTCTTCTCGCAAGCACCAATCAGCTGGTAATGGACATGCTCGCAGGAAACGGTCCGGACATCCTTGTCGGTTATTCTGAGCTCTCCCAGTTCAATTCAGATACGATGCTCGTTGACCTCAATCAGTACATCAACTCGGACAGCACGATCAATCGCGACGAGATCTACGACAACATCCTGCGGTCTTTTGAAGAAGACGGAAAACTCTACACGATGCCTCTCACCTACACTCTGGAAGGAATGGCTGTAAACACATCCTTCAACGGAGCTAAAGCAAACTGGACATTCGCCGAATTTGATCAGATGGCATCTTCCCTCTCTTC
>DBYF01000137.1:6193-6870 GCA_002310155.1 Mageeibacillus sp. UBA1193
TTCAACATGATGATGGATGCTTATGCCTTCAGAGACAACCTGGTCGCAAGCTGTTACACAGATATCGCAGATCTTTCAGCCTATGCTTCCATTACCAGAGAAAAGAGCGGACATACCGTCGCATTATCCGGCGTCCCGTCCCTGAACGGTATGGGTATGACAGCTGTAGGTCAGTTGTCGATGGCGATCACGACTTCCTGTGCAGATCCTGATATCGCATGGCAGTTCATCCGCACCTTCCTGAACGAAGATATTCAGAAAGATCTGAGCTTCAATACAGACACTCTCCCGATCAACAAGAATGCCTTCAAGAGGAATTGTCAGGAAGAGATCGAGGTCAACAAGGAATACATCGAAGATCTGAAGAAAGACGCAAGCAAGATCAGTCCGGATGTATTGGCTGATATGATCGAGCTCACACAGCAGCACGCTGACTCCATGGATGCACTCATCTCCAGCGTCTCCGCTTCCCAGTCCTGGGATAACGATGTCATGAACATCATCCTGGAAGAAGCCGCAGGTTTCTTCGCCGGACAGAGATCCGTTGATGATGTCTGCAAAAACATCCAGAACCGCGCATCCATCGTGGTGCAGGAACGATAATAGCTCTAAGCGGAAAGGAGATGTTGCCAAACCTGAATTAAACTACTATCACCACAGCGGCGAATTTCACGAAT
>DBYF01000137.1:6931-10298 GCA_002310155.1 Mageeibacillus sp. UBA1193
GTGGAGGGCGAGTGCTTTTCGGGCGGAATCCAAAGAGAAAGATGGCAGGACTTGCAATTCTTGTCATTTTCATATAGGCTTCTCATTGTAATCAATGTCGCGCGCGTTATATAAGGAGCCGCAAATATTGCAGGTGCGCGCCGGCTGAAAACGAGGAGATTTAAGATGGATGTAGTTTGTCTGGATATGGAAGGCGTGCTGGTCCCTGAAATATGGATCGCTTTTGCGGAGGCTTCGGGAATTCCCGAACTCAGAAGAACAACACGCGATGAGCCAGATTACGATAAGCTGATGAAATGGAGACTCGGGATCCTCAAGGAGAACGGTCTGGGACTTAAGGAGATCCAGAACGTTATCGCTTCGATCGATCCGCTTCCGGGCGCTAAGGAATTCCTCGACGCGCTCCGCGAGGAAGCACAGGTCATCATCCTGAGCGATACATTTACACAGTTCGCGATGCCGCTGATGAAGAAGCTCGGTTACCCGACTCTCTTCTGCAATACTCTCGAGGTTGCGGAGTCCGGTGAGATCACAGGATTCAAGATGCGCATCGAGAATTCTAAACTTACAACTGTTAAGCATCTGCAGGCGATGGGCTTCGATACGATCGCTGCGGGCGACAGTTTCAACGATCTGGCGATGATCCGCGCAAGCCGCGCAGGATTCCTTTTCCGCTCGACTGACGCGATCAAGGCATCCAACCCGGATCTTCAGGCTTTCGAGGACTACGATGAGTTCCTCGCAGCTATCAAAGGCGCACTTAAGTAAAGCTTAGCTTTACCGAGTGATATAAATCTTGATTATAATAAATGGATTGACGGAGCTGGCTTACGCCAGCTTCGTTGTTTCTTAGGGGAATCATATGTATTTTCCCCTTTTTTCGAGAATTACTCATATGGTCATTTCGGCGGCATATGAGTTTTCTCACAGAACCAAGAAAAACTCATATCGATGTTTTCAAAAAGTATGGGGTTTCACCAGATCTACAAATAAACTCATATCCGCAATTTTGCGGAGTATGAGTTTTCGCTAAAAAGAAAAGAAAATACATACAAAAGAGCAATGGTCATATGTGTTTTTTAAGTTATCCGAAAAAAACTCATATGTACCTCAGAAAGCCATATGAGTTTCTTCCCTAAACTCCACAAAAACTCATACTTCATTTCCATTTTCTTCTAAATCAAGAAGATTTCACGCACATTTGAGCGGAACAACTCAGAGTCAAATGGATGATCGTTCGTCTCACCTGTGATGATAAGGTTTTTCCCTGTATAAATTCCGTTCTTCTGATACATCCTATACTTCCACATCTGCTCCGCAAGATAATCCGGGTTATCCAGTCGCCCAAGATGTTCATGGTACATGATCCTTCGATGAGCTGTATCCAGGAGCGTAAAGTCAGGATAACAAACCACATTATCTTTCAATGTTAATGCGCACTCATATCGGTACGGAATACCGAATTCAAAGTAGATATTAGCAATTAACGCTTCCGATTTCGATCGAACCAGGTCTCCTCTTCTCGTGGAGAATTTGAGATGTTCCGGATACTTCAATGACTGTTCATACCGTTGAGCATTCCACAACTGACGTGATGTCTCCTCATCAAGGAGAATCGGAGAAACAATACTCTTTCGCCCACTCTTCAGTTTTGCATACACAGAATCAGCACGATCATGATCAAGAAACTCCAAATATCTGTCGATCTCATCCAGTTCCTTCTTAGCTTTCGGAAGTAATTTATCAGCGTATTCTTTGTTCGCCAAAAGTTCAGCAATAATTGAATTCTTTTTGGTTATATATTCTTTGCTCGGCGGATCCTTCTTGATATGAAAGTATCGAGGTATACTCTTGCTCCCATCAACCTGAAGCGTACCTTCCGGCGCAGCTTCAATTGCTTTCTGCGCCATCTCTATCGCCTTCTCCAGCGTCTGTCTTCTCTGCATCAGTTCACGTTCTATGCTGTCCATATGCACCTCCCGGGTTCTACCGCTCAATATCGTGCCCCTATTGAACATCGCCGCCGCAAACGAAAGCAATATTTTATAGGAGTGATTCTGTAAACATTTCGAAAAGCACCCGTCCACGCTACATCGCTCAAACATAAAAACTCCCGGCGCCCGCCGAATTGATCAGCGAATGCCGGGAGTCCTCAAATCCTTCTTGTTGTTCTTCGCGAAAAGCACTCGCCCTCAGATCTTATGCTTCTCACCCTGCGCCCACAAACTTGGGGCGGATAACCATCTTACTCGTTAACGATCTTCTCCTGATTAAACATGTAGCTTACAAGGTACAGGCAGATGATACCGAATACGATGTTGATGCCGCAGGTTACGAGCATCTCTTTCATGCTGAATCCGGTGAGCAGGATGTTCTTGGTAAGATATGCCGCATTCCACATCGGGACCAGGAAGTTCTTGAAACCGATTCTTGCGAGTACGCTTTCGAAGCTGGCATTCGTTGTGATGATCGAACCAAGGAAGAGGATCATCGCAGGAAGCATGGAAAGTGTCTGCGCAGCACGTGCTGTCTTCGCAAGTGTAGAAATTACGAGGATCAGGGAAACGAGTGCGAAGGTTACGCAGATGATAGTTACGAATACGAAGAAGTAATCGGACATCGCGTAGGCAACTGCCGCATCACCCATCATCTTCTGGAAGTCTTTCATCAGGAACGAAAGTCCGATGAACGAGGAAACAGCACTGATCGCAGCTGCGGTCATAACGGCAAGTGCCTTACCGAGAGCAACGCTCGAACGGGATACCGGAGTGATGAGTACGGTGTTGAGGAATCCTGTTTCCTTATCACCTGCGATGATGTTGCTCGCGAGCGCCATGATGCCATATACGATCGTCAGGAGCAGAAGGCCCGGAACCATGCCGGCGACAAATTTCTTCACCTGGAACTCTTCATCACCGAGATCATATGTCTTTGTTGTATCCGCATTCACTGTGAACACTACCGGACGGAATGAATCGAGTATTGTGGACAGTCTCTCGCGTGCCAGAAGTGAATTTGTGCTCTCAGAGTTGTAGTACACTTCGATGTTGGAAACGGAAGATCCGTCAGTGGTGATCTTGAAGTCTTCCGGGAACACTGCGAGGATATCCGCGTTCTTGTTCTTGATGTCTTCAATCGCTTTATCAACATCTACATTCTCATCGGTAAAACCAATCATCTTCAGTGCATCCTTCATATCCGCAGGAGCGTTTACAACATATGCGTTGTATGTCTTCTCTTCAGACTGATCAACAGACATAGCGGACATCAGTTTACCTTCACCGAACATGAAGATAAAAGGAAGAAGTACGCACATGAACAGAACTGTCTTGTCTTTTAAGATCGACTTGATCTCTTTTCTATAAAC
>DBYF01000137.1:10366-12021 GCA_002310155.1 Mageeibacillus sp. UBA1193
CCGTTCATGAGGTTCGGCAGTGTGTCGTTGACGACGATCTTACCGTCTACGATCATGGCCGCGCGGTCACAGATCTTCTCTACGAGATCGAAAAGATGCGTCGAAAGGATGATGCATTTTCCTTCCTGCTTCATGCGCAGGATGAACTCACGGACTTCTCTGGAAGCGATGATGTCAAGGCCGTTGGTCGGCTCGTCGAAGATGATGAAATCCGGATCATGAATAACGGAGATAACGAGTGAAACTTTCTGGCGCTGGCCCTGCGAAAGTTTGCTGATCTTCTGGTCTGCGAAAGGATGGATTCCGAATGTATCGAAGAACTCCTTTTTTCTTGCCGCGACTTCTTCCTTCGGTACGTGATGAAGTCCGGCAAAGTAATCGAACATGTCATTTGCCGTGGATTTCTTATCGAGCTGAAGATCCGTTGTCAGAAACGCGAATCTGCTCTTGATCTCGACCGGCTTATCCTTGATGCTGACGCCATCGTAAAGTACGTCGCCTGTATCCGGCTTGATGAGTGTCGCGAGCATGCGCATGGTCGTTGTCTTACCTGCGCCGTTCGGTCCCAGAAGTCCGAAGATCTCTCCGGCATTTGCAGTAAAGCTGATGTCGCTGACTGCTACCTTTTTACGGTCCGGCAGATCCTGCGAACGTCTCTGCGCTTCACTGATCTTAAAAGTCTTACTAAGATTCTTAGCCTCTATCGTGTGCATAAGTACCCTCCCTGTTTCTTGCTTGCACGTTACATTCTAACCATTGAGAGTAAAGAATTCGCTAACGTTTCTCTCACATTTCTAAAGAATATATAAAGAAACATGCTGAATAAGCATACCATTATCAGCATTTCCGCTCTTTCGTTTTTCCATATGTATCTACCATTTTCCTTTTCCTATCGAAAAGCACTCGCCCTCCACTTCTCATCTTCGATTCACGGGACGGACTCGTCCTACACATTTTCCGACTCATTCCGAAAAGCACTCGCGTACAAAAAAACGGCTGCCATTTCTGACAGCCGGTTCTTGTTAGTCGAATTATCTATCGAATTAGAAAAGCTCTACAGCCTTACCTTCTGTATCGAAGATCTTCTTCTCAGCAGCTACTACATAAACGTCGCCACCGAGCTTTGCAGCCTTCTTCTCGATTGCCTTAATGTCGATCTGCTGGCCATCAAACTCGAAGATGATCTTGCCGAGCTTCTTAGCCGGAGCCTTCTTAGCAGCAGCCTTCTTAGCCGGAGCTTTCTTTGCAGCAGGTTTCTTAGCAGCAGCCTTCTTAGCCGGAGCAGCTTTCTTAGCAGCAGCCTTCGGAGCAGCCTTCTTTGCAGCCGGCTTCTTAGCAGCAGCCTTCTTTGCCGGAGCCTTCTTAGCAGCAGCCTTCGGAGCAGCCTTCTTCTCTTCTACCTTCTTTGCAGCCTCAACCGGCTTTACCTCAGCAACAGCTTTAACTGCATCTTTGTTTGCACTCTCTTTTACCATTTTGAGAATCCTCCATAAAATGTAATTATGATTCAAAAATCACGCAATCATTTTCTGCACCGGTTTCCTGATGCGACTTCATTATAACATAGTCATATTTTTTTAACTATGTACAAAGTGCCGATAATTCGCACTCCTTTCGTTATGTTCGTGACGTATTTTCTACTACAAAAGCACTAA
>DBYF01000084.1 GCA_002310155.1 Mageeibacillus sp. UBA1193
ACAAAAAGCGTGGAAATTCAAGGAAGGGTGCTTTTCCGGAAAAAGTAGAAAACGGATGTGACGGTCATGGGGAAAATGTTGATTAGAAGGGTGAAAGCAATATAACGGGTGAGGTAATTGGTATGAAAAAGCAGACAAGATTATTGATAGCAACTCTTCTTTCCCTGTCCATCCTGACTTCTATGACAGGGTGCGCAAAGAGCCGGGAAATAGAGGGATCTTCTTCGGACCTGACAGTCCCGGGCCAGAGCGGGGATTCCTCCTCGGATCCAACCGATACAAGCGACAGTGAAGACTATTCTTCGGATCCGACGGTCACGAGTGATATAGAAGAAACGAAACAGCAGACGTTTAACACAAACTCATACGAACTGGCCATTCCGACCGGCACCCGTGTGATGTCCGATGCCCCGGATCTTCCGGAAGAGATCGTATACTGGGATCCGGGAAGAGATCTTGCTTCCGAATATACCCTGGAAGAGGCAACCGGAAAGTACGCTTTTGTCGCGGACCGCACCACGCTGATCTACAACAGCTGCGATGAGCTTTCGATGTCACACAGTTTCAATTGTGTCGATTATGGAAGCAGACTTTTTTCGAACAGTAACACCGCGCAATGCCTGGATCCTGACGGGAATGTTCATGCCGGAAATATCACACACCTTCAGCTGAATGTTGAAGAAAACGTTTCGGCGAATACGCCCTTTGAGGAAATGGCGCATGATCCGATGTGTTACTACCGTCTGCCGCCCCAAGAGTTTGTGATTGAGGAGATTGAACAGGCCGATGATCACGTCATACAGCACATCACAGAAACGGGAACGTCGAGAGAGTTTCTCTACTATGGAAAGGTCATGGGCAACGACCTGCTTCTTGTCACCTTCGAAAACTACAATTCCGATAATACCCTGACAGATACCGATATCAAGGATTTCGTCCACTACGCGGAAGTGCTGCTCGGACATCTGGAACCGGATGATGGTTCTGAACCGTATCTCTACGACAAGCTCGTGAATGTTCCGTTCATTGGCGGAAGGTATGTTACCGGCTTTGATCACTTCATATCTATCAACGGGAAAACCCTCGGTCTGGAAACGAAAAAGGACACTCTGATCGACTATTTCACTCTCGTGACCGATCCGGAAGACAGCTATCTTGAGAAAAGAGATGGCATGACGGACTGGGAAGACGAGAACGACATAAAGATGCGCGAATCCACACAGTACTCATACTATCAGGAGTTCGTCTTCACGATCGGTGGAACACGTTATTTCTGCAGAGCGCAGAACAGGGACGAAAAGAAAATCGATGTAAACTCCCTCGACGATCTTCTCAAAATCCTCGATGATTGCTGCTACATAAAATAATCATCTGATCGCTGTAAGATTCCCCTTCGTAATCTGTTAATATGTACGAAGGGGGTAGCAGAAATGGATGACGTCACCATAGTTCAACTCTTCTGGGACAGAAGCGAAAAAGCCATAGAAGCCGTGTCGAAGAAGTACGGCCGCTATTGCCATGCCATCGCGAAGAATATTCTGGGAAATCCGGAAGACGCGGAAGAGTGCGTGAACGATACCTATCTTGCTACCTGGAATTCCATTCCGCCGAAAAGACCCTCTATCCTGCCTCCGTTTCTCGGCAGGATCACGCGTAACCTTGCGCTGAATCTTTTCAACAAGAATCACGCAGAGAAGCGCGGCGGCGGAAACCTTCCATTAGTACTCGACGAATTGAGCGAGGTGATCGCGGGATCCGAGTCCGCGGACAGTGAGCTTTACCGGAAAGAACTGCTCTCCGTGGTCAATGATTTCCTTTCGTCCCTGCCTGCGGAGAAGCGGAAGATCTTCGTCTGCCGCTACTGGTACTCCGACAGCGTCAAGGACATCGCCGGGCGCATGAATATGACGGAGAATAACGTCTCCGTCTCACTGAACCGTATGAGGAATCAGCTTCGTACGAAACTTCTGGAAGGAGGCTTGATCTCATGAAGAAAGAAGATCTTTTCGATATCATCTCGGATATCGACGATAAGTATATTATGGAAGCGCACGAAGAGGATTTAGCTGCACCTTCTGAAGCATCTTCTTCCACACCTGAAAAACCCGCTCCGGTCGTGCCTGTTTCAAAAAAGCCGGGCCGCATCCGTATACTGATTCCGATCGCTGCCGGCATCGCGGCGCTCGCGCTCGTATGCTTCGGACTCTGGGAAGCCGGTGTCTTTGAAAAGAAAGAAGAAGGCATTATAGAACACAAGGATACGGTCTTCGTTATAACCGATGAGAGTGCGGTCGTCGAAGTAACCGATGATATCGGTACGAATCTGACCTCTTCCTGCGTAACAGCTGTAGATCCGACCGGTTCTCTGACAACGTCCCCTACGATATTCTCAGGTTGGGCAAAAATGACCGTCCGTGTTTCCTCTGATAACATGATCGAGAAAGACGGGAAGATGGTTCCCTCTGAACTGCTCGTAACCTTTACGAATCTTGTGGATGACCCGTGCTACTATGACTCCACATTCCTTCTTCAGAAACTGAATGACGAGGGTGAGTGGGAGACCTGCGTGAAAATCACAGATGGCTCGACATCGCGGTCGGAGCGTTGTGTCGCCGGCAAATATACCACTGATTTCCCGCTCAGCATCCTCTTTGAACACTACGAGCTCTGGGATGGTCCTG
Organism: Mageeibacillus sp. UBA1193; assembly: GCA_002310155.1. GTDB lineage: Bacteria > Bacillota > Clostridia > Saccharofermentanales > Saccharofermentanaceae > Scatonaster. The sequence continues at coordinate 2,682 of DBYF01000084.1, forward strand.
CACGACTGCTCGTGGATGCGCACTTCTATGAGCCGGACGAGAATGACTGGACAGAAGTAAAAGCTCCTCTTTACAGTGAGACTCTCGCGGCAGAGTTCTACTTCTAAGTTATTCTTCCACTTAGGAACCGTATGTCTCCTTCGGTCCGAGATACGAATCCGCAGGTGCTTTTCCCTTCTCGAAAAGCACTATCTTCGTGAGTACGAAGTTCGGGCTGATCGCGGAGATACCGATGGTGTTCTTCCCTTCGCTGAGATCCAGATCGACCTCGGTGGTGCGGAGGTTGTCGAGCACACCCTGCTTCCAGATCAGCTGGTTATCTCCGACAGCGAAGCCTTCAGGGATCATGTTGACCTTTTTCGTTTTCCCGTTGTTGACCGCAACGCCGAACCAGATCTCAGGTGTGCGCGTCGGCGGATTACTCGGGTTCGTCATCAGACGGAGAGTGTATTTTCCTGCCTTCGGAACATTCACCTGATACGTAAGTGTCGGCGCATCGCCGGCCTTCTTAAAGGTCATATCCTGAGGATATGCCTTCATAGCGGAGAGGCCCCGGTTATAGTCTGGAATGGCTTCGAAACTTCCCACCTTACCCGGGATGTTCTCGGTATAGTTTTCCGCAGCGATCGCGATGTAGTCCATCGCATCGCTCTTCAGCGGAACCGTGATCTCAGTAAAAGCATCCGCGCCGAAGCGGACGGTGATCTTTACTTCCTGATCTTTCTTCGGAAGTTTCTTTCTGTCGATCGTGACCTTGATGCGCTTTCTCGAGCGTGCTTCTACACTTCCGGAAGAAGGAGTGATCTGCAGGCATTTCGAACTGCACTCGATCGTGTAGGAGATTCTCTTATCACAGCCCGTGGTGAACTCGATCATACCTTCGTTTACAGACGGATCGAGGAAAGCCGGAAGGACCAGATTTCTGCGTGTCCACGGGTAGCCTTCGGAGTGCTGTTCCGTGCCGGGGATCGTCACGATCAGGCGGTCTTTGTTACCCGGCAGGAATGTGTGGATGACCGGATACTGGCACTCTTCTTCGCACCAGTTCTTAAAGCCGATGTGCTCCGAAAGGCCCATGCCGTACCACATGCCGCCGTGGATCTTGTGAAGTTCATCGACTAGTTCCTGATCGAACTCGAGGCACGCGTTGATCTTCTCCGCGAGCGCCATCGCGTACGTGCTTCCGATCTTCGCATAGGCATGGTTCTGCGTGGTCATAAGCCACATCTTCTGCACGTTGAGGTTCGCCATCAGCGGCAGGTAAACGAGTTCATAGAAACGGTAAGCGACGTTTCCGGAGAGCTTCTCATAGAGTCGTTCCGTCGTGCTCATCAGTTTCTCGATCGTCGCGAGCATCTCTTCTGTTTCTTCAAATGCGAACGGCGCGTATACCTCGTCGTTCATGGCCTCGGTGCGGCGCGCGTGCGTGATACGTGTATATCCGAGAAGCAGATCTTTGACCTGTTTTTTCTGTGCCGGAGTAAGCGTCGCGCCGAAGTATTTCTCGACGAAAAGCTTCGTGTATTCATGGGCGGCATTCTTATTGGAAGTGCCCCATTTATCGAAGTCGTAGGCGAGGTCGAGGAAGAAAGCGAGCGGATATTCATTACTGAAAATATCACCGACATTTACGATCCATAGATCCCGGATCCCGCAGTCGTATGCGGTAGTCATCTGCTCCCAGGTCTTCGCGAGATGCGTGGTGTTGAACCACTCAAAAGAGACCGGATAGCCGTGATAATCGAAGTGGTAGTACATGCCGTAGCCGCCCTTATGGCCGCGCATCTGCTCTGTCGGCACAGTCCTTAAATTGCCGAAATTATCATCGCAGAGCATGAGTGTCACGCCCTCGAGTTCCGGATCGCCCTGCAGTCCCAGCGTCTTCTCATCACCATAGAAATACGGCTCGACCTCTTTATAGAGCGCCAGCATTCTCGGCACCTCATCAAGGTTCTTGTTAACGTACTTTTTGATGAGCTTATTCTGTGTCTTCAGGACTTTTCGCAGCAAGTTGATGTTGTCCGCGAGCGTCGCTTCCTTGCCCATGATGGCCGTGTCTGCCTCGCCGCGCATTCCGACGGTGATGACGTTTTCGAACTTGCCGCTTCGGATCAGACCGTCCTCCCAGAACTTCGTGATGCCCTTCTCGTTACTTAAGAAGTTCCACGCGTCTCCGTAGATGGACTTCGGTCCGCGCAGGTATCTGTACTCTTCACCCTGACGCAGGCACGGCTCGTGGTGGGACATACCCATAACGACACCGAGTTCATCCGCGAGCTCACAGTTTGCGAGTCCCGGACCGTCGTTCGGGAAGATCGCTGACCACATCGCCGGCCACATATAGTTGCCCTTCAGTCTCAGAAGGAGTTCAAACACGTGCTCATAGCACTTCGCGTTAAAACCGCCGAAACGCTTATTGCACCAGTTGCCGAAAGCCGGCCACTCGTCGTTGATGAAGAATCCGCGGAATCTGACCGACGGCTCCTTCGATGTGAACGCATATTTTGCGGGGATCGTGAACGAAGACTTCTTCTCCGGCTTAACATCCAGCCAGTCAATGAAGGGCGATACTCCGAGCATCTCCGACAGCGCAAAGAGTCCGTAGACCGTGCCGCGCTTGTCCGATCCGGCGATCACGAATGCCGCCGTTTCCTGCCCGAAAAGCACTCCTTCCGGAAGTTTTCCGATCACCTGATGGCGGTAGACTTCCCTCTTCCCGTCCACATCGTGGAGGCTCAGAATCCCTGCCGTCTCGAGTTTTGTAAGAATGTTACATCCGACCGTTCCGACCAGGATCGGGTACCGGATCTTCGAGATCTCGTCATCAGAGAGGTCATCGGCCGTCAGTGCTTTTGGCGCGGAACCGAATACCGCTCCGATGTCCGACGCGACCTTTCCCGCGATCTTCTTGACTCCGGAAAAAGCACCGTCGTCATAAAGGATCACTGTCTTTCCTTCTTTGATCGTCTTACTTGAGATTCGAAATTCCATAAACGGTCTCCTGTTCCGGGACGGCCTTTAGCGGCTTACTCCCATCTTTTTCTCTGCTTCTTATGCAGCTTGATCGTTGTCGGAGGAGACACCTTCTCCGGGATCGGATCGAGCGCCTTCATCTCCTTATAAAGCTGATTCAGCTTGAACTTCATGCGGTTGGTGTCGTCTTCGTTCTTCAGGATCTCACCCGTGATCGCGCTGGCCTTCTCTCTGTATGGTGCCAGCATCTCGCCATCAAATCTCTTGATTTTATTCTCTCTGCGGAAGAGGTAGATGCAGATCAGGGTCACGGCCGCACCCGGGATCAGGATCCAAAGAAGCTTCTTGGTTCCATCGTTCGCGTGACGCTTCTCCCAGGCTTTCTCATTCTCTTTTCTCTTCGATTCCGACTCCGCCGCTTGCTTTTCCTTCCTGGTGTCAAGGGAGCTGTATATGTTCATGCTTTGATAATTCGGGAGCTTATTCATCTGTTCCTTGGCCTTCTTCGAAGCTTCCGTCGGATCCATACCCTGATTCTCATAGGTCTTGATCAGGTCTTTCTCCATAGACATTCTGACAACATAGTTGGCGACCGAGTCATTCGTGGCCGTGCGTACCGACACATTCGTTTTTTTCGAGGTAGAGGCAGTCTTCGTGTATGGATTGTTCTTGACCATGCCGAATCCCAGCAGGACGAAAAAGCAGTAGAACACATAGACTGTGATGATAAAGAAAGCGATGGTCTTCGGATGCACCTGGACGATGTCATCGGGATCCTCGGATGCTCTGAACTCGAAGAACAGTTCACACTTCTTATCCGCCACTCTCTGCAGTTCGGAGATCTCTTTCTTCTGGTCGATGCGAAGATCCCTGTTCTTCATGAGACCATCTTCGTAAGTGTCTGTCGCGTCGAAGAGCTCCTTCATCTTCAGGAAATATTCTTTATGCTCCGGAAGACAGTTGTCGATCGCATTCTGGACACGCTCATCCACGAGCGAGGTATTCATCTTCTTGAGGGACTCGACACGCGCGAATTCATAAGTGGTTTTCGCGCCGGCAGCGACAAGGATCATGCCACGAAGTGCCTCGAAATTGGAGGGTTCTTTCGCGAGCATGAATTCATAAGCTTCCTGCGCGGATTTCATCTCGCCGGCTCGCATGGAACGGGCCGCTCTCTCGAGCACATCATCCTCACGGAAGTATTCATAATCGAACGTCACGCCACAGAAAGGACACTCGTACATACGGCGTGCTTCGTTGACGATCAGCTGTCCGCCACATGTCGGACAGGTATGCTTTTTCAGATTAGAAATTATCTCAGTCATTTTCCTTATCTCCTTATGTTAATATACTAATTTCAGCCCCATTTTTCAACAAGGACGTGTGCTCGGAAATACCCTTCCGTAATTGCAGTTCCACTTGCAAAATGAGCCCTTCCCACCGCATCTTTCCCGAGTGTTATAATGGTGTGTGAAAAGCACTTTTGCCTGAGGGGATCATCGTATGCCGGACATTATCATCTGCGAAGACAATAAGGAGATCGGAGAACTTCTCTCCGCCTTTCTCAAGAAGGAAAACTACACCGTCGCCATCGCACCGACCGGCGAACGCGCGCTCGAGCTTTTCGAGAAGTACGGCGCAAAGCTCATGGTCTTAGACATCATGCTCCCGGGCATCGACGGATTTGCCGTCTGCAGCAAGATCCGTGAATCTTCGAATACCCACATCATCATCGCGAGCGCGAAGAGTGATAAGGATAGTAAACTCGAGGGACTCGCGCTCGGAGCGGATGACTATATCGAGAAGCCGTATGACATCGACATCCTGCTGGCGAAGATCAAGGGTGTCTTTAAGAGAAAATACGCCGTCGAGGAGATCATCGACGGAGACCTGCGCCTGAACACCGTGCAGCACACACTGACGGTCAACGGAAAGCCCGTCGTTGTGACCGAGAAGGAGTTCGCTCTTCTGCAGCTGCTGATCGAGAATAAGAACACGACGCTTCGGAAAGAATACATCTTCAACAACATCTGGGGATCCGACAGTGATTCGGAGATCCAGACACTGACAGTCCACATCAAGTGGCTCCGCGAGAAGATCGAGAAGGATCCGAAGAATCCGAAGCACATCATCACGGTGTGGGGCACGGGGTACCGCTATGAGTAAACCGAAAGGAAAAAGCACCGAGCTTCGAAGCACCTATGGATCCGGCATGGCGCGCTTCCGTGTGGTCGCCTGCGTGATCATCGCGGTCGAGCTTCTGATACTTGCGATCTGCAATTTCCTTCTTCTCGGAAGCCTGAAAAAAGATGCATCTAAACAGTACCGCGTAGACGTCTCCCGCGCCGCCGAGGATCTTGAACTGTATGTCGCATTAAGCAGTCAGTACCCGGTACAGGTGGAGTTCCGCCGCGGCGATCCGAAGCCCGATCTGCACCTCGGATTCGACATGGAAAATTACCCGTCCCTTCTCCGCATTTCCACCTTCGATGCGAAGGAAGTCGTCAACAATGACTACGCGGTCAAGGACGTCGCCGGCACCCTGCTCCGCTTCGAATATGAGATCCGTCCGGACCTTCGTCCCCTGATCTACATGAACATCGGACTCGGCCTGTCGCTTCTGGTTACGATCGCGATCCTTCTTTATGTCGGAAGAAAGATCCTCCGCCCGTTCAACGCGATGAGCAAACTCTCCGTAGATCTCGCCCGCGGCAATCTCTCCGCGCCTGTGAAGGAAGAAAAGAGTAAATTCTTCGGCAGATTCCTCTGGGGCATCAACATGCTCCGTGATAATCTCGAGACGAATAAGGAGCGCGAACTCGAACTTCAGAAGGATAAGAAGACACTGATCCTCTCGCTCTCCCACGATATCAAAACACCTCTGTCGGCCATCAAGCTCTACACCCGCGCGCTCGATGAGGGCATCTATGATACCGAAGAGAAGCGCAAGGAAGCTCTCGCCGGCATCACTCACAATGCTTCCGAGATCGAGAAATATGTGGCCGATATCGTCACCGCTTCGAAGGAAGATTTCCTCAATCTCGAAGTCACGATGAGCGAAGTATATCTTAAGGAGATCATGGACAGCATCAAGACCCTCTACGATGAGAAGTTCTCTTCCCTGCGCACTGACTTTACGATCGCTGAATACGGTAACGTTCTTCTCTCTGCCGACCGTGACCGCCTCGAGGAAGTCCTCCAGAACCTTCTCGAGAACGCCATCAAATACGGCGATGGAAAGTGGGTAAAGATCAGTTTCTCCGATGAGGAAGACTGCCGTCTGATCACCGTCACAAACAGCGGATGCTCTGTCAAGGAAGAAGAGATCCCGCATCTTTTCGAGTCTTTCTACCGCGGTTCGAATTCGGAAAAAGCACCGGGTTCCGGACTGGGTCTTTATATTTCCAGATCACTTATGCGCATGATGAACGGTGAGATTTTCGCGACCAAAGAAAATACCGGGGATTTCTCCGTCACCGTCGTGGTGAAGAAGGTTTGATCCCCGGTACTTTCTACTGAGACGACCTACGCCCCAGTTGCTTCAGTTTCCCTTTCCTTTTTCCGGCATTATTCTTCTTTTCTCTCTTCAGTGACATCCGGATCGGATCCTTCTGTCTCTGCAGTCGGTGTTTCATTCTGCGGTGCCTCGGCAGTTGCTGCTTCGGTCTGCTGCTGCGCCTGCTCTGCGGCTCTCTGGGCTGCGATGCGGGCCTGGATCTGTGCCTGGTTTTCAGCATAGCGTGCCTGCGTCTCCGCGGTCGCCTGCTCTCTTGCTGCCTGATAAGCCTTCATGCGCTCAAACTGCTGCGCCTCGAGTGCTTTTCGATTCACCTCGGCTCTTTCCTTTGACTTCCTGATGCTGCTTCTGGTAGTGAAGAAGACCACACCGAAGATGATGAGGAGCAGAAGCAGTACCCACCAGTTAGCGACGAAGAACAGGACGATACCCTGCAGGAATCCGAGGAATCCGTCCCAGGATTCTTTTGCCGTCTTGGACAGCTTCGTGCCGAAGGAATCCTCTTCCTTCACTTCTTTCTCTTCCTTCTTGATCTTCTTCTCGGAAACCTTGTGGATCGTGATCGTGACGTAGGAATAAGCAACATCGCTCTCGAGCATGCTCATCTCTGTCTTGATGTTGGAGATCGTGATCGCGAGATCACGGAGTTCTCTCTGGATCTGAAGTGCGACCGTTTCGTCTTCTGTTTCGTTGTACTGCTTGAGATAGCGGTCATATTCCGCCTCGTAGATCTCCAGATCACTCTGCAGTGTACCGTAGCGGGTAGCCACATTATCAACGGAGCTGTTCTTGGAACGGAGCGTTCCGACACCGGATGCGGCGCTTACGAAAGACTCATAGTACTCCGACGGGATACGGATCGTTGCTGTGTAATAATAATCTTTATCTTCTTCATCAAGAATGTAACGGCCATTATTGTTATTACCATCTGACTGGTTCTCTCTTTCTACAAAACCGTGGTATTCTGCGATCTTCGTCTTCAGTGCGGTGACCGACTCTTCGAAATTCAGTGTATCGAGGGCGATAGTACAGCGGAAAACAAGCATCTCTTTCTTCGCGTCTGCTTT
>DBYF01000040.1:0-1539 GCA_002310155.1 Mageeibacillus sp. UBA1193
ATCGTACCTTCAAGGGCTTTGATCGTCTCTACTGACTCATAGCCGCCGCAGTTATACAGCGTCGGGATCGTAAGCCCATTTGCTCTCGCGATGCGGACTCCCTCGATGATGTGTGGTACGAAGTGGGTACCGGTAACGAAGTTGATGTTGTTGGCGCCCTGCGCCTGAAGATCGAGCATCGCGTCGGCGAGCTGATCGATGGTATAGGCGCGGCCGGGAAGTCTGTTTCTTTGGGATATCTCGTGGTTCTGGCAGAAGATACATCCCATGCTGCAGCCGGTAAAGAAGACCGTGCCAGAGCCGGTCTTTCCGGAGATGCAGGGTTCCTCCCACATGTGAAGGCCGACCCTGGAGATGCGGAGCTCATCTGTCATTCCGCAGAATCCCGTCCGTGTGGCTCTGTCGGCACCGCACTTTCTGGGGCAGAGAGTGCACGCACGGTAGGCATCGCCAAAAGATGGGGCAGAAGTGCTTTTTGAGCAGAATTCCACGAAAAACTAGCTCCTTTTCATTCATTTCTTATCAGTATATCGCATTGACAGCAAAAAGGCTTCTTTCATAAAATAATCACGTAAAAGGAAGGTGATGTCGCGTGATCGGTTCACGACATGAAGAATGCGGTGTTTTTGGTATTTTCGACCGGGATGGTCTTAAGATCGCCCCGCTCGTTTACTACGGTCTTTTCGCGCTGCAGCACAGAGGCCAGGAAAGCTGCGGCATCGCTATCAATAACGACGGATGGATCCGCTGCCAGAAGAACATGGGTCTGGTCAGTGAGGTGTTTACCCACGACATGATCAATTCCCTCGAGGGCACGATCGCCATCGGACACGTCAGATATTCCACGACTGGCGCCAGCGTTCTGAAGAACACGCAGCCGCTCGTTACCCAGTACGTAAAGGGTACACTTTCCCTCGCACATAACGGCAACCTCACGAATGCCATCACCCTGAGACAGAAACTCGAGGAGGAGGGCGCGTTCTTCCAGACGACCGTTGACTCGGAGATCATCGCATATCTCGTCGCGAAAGAGCGCACGAGAACACCTTCCGTCGAGAAGGCTGTTGAGAAGGCGATGGAGCAGATCCAGGGCGGATATGCGCTTCTGGTCATGAGCCCGAAGAAACTGATCGCCGCGAGAGATCCGTACGGATTCAAACCGCTCTGCATGGGTAGGATCGGCAACTCCTATGTGTTCGCGTCTGAGACCTGCGCACTTGACGCTGTCGGCGCCAAGTACGAGCGCGACGTTGAGCCGGGTGAGATCATCGTGGTCGATGAAGAGGGGATCTCTTCGATCCGCACACATTGCAGAGGTGTCTGCAACATGTGTATTTTCGAGTACATTTACTTCGCCCGTCCGGACAGCCGGATCGATGGCAAGAGCGTATATGAAGCAAGACTCCAGGCAGGACGTCTCTTGTGCCGCCAGCATCCGGTCGAAGCGGACGTGGTTATCGGTGTTCCGGAATCGGGACTCGATGCGGCATCCGGCTTTGCGGAAGAAGCAGGGATCCCGGCAGTCCGCGGCTTCATGAA
>DBYF01000040.1:1599-3260 GCA_002310155.1 Mageeibacillus sp. UBA1193
CGCATCAAGCTGAATCCGGTAGCGGAGGCTGTCCGCGGCAAGCGTGTCGTTCTGATCGATGACTCGATCGTACGTGGAACGACGATGGCGAATATCGTCCGCATGTTAAGAGAAGCCGGCGCGACAGAAGTACACGTACGTATCAGTTCGCCGCCGTTTATTTCTCCATGCTATTATGGAACTGACGTTCCGAGCTGCGACCAGCTGATCGCATGCCAGCATACGATCCCGGAGATCTGTGAGATCCTGGGTGCCGATTCTCTCGGATATCTCGAGGTGGATTCTCTCGGAGATCTGATCGGCGATAAGGAACATAACTTCTGCGATGCCTGCTTTACCGGGAACTATCCGAACATCGAGACCGGCATCGACATGATGGAGGAAGCGAAATGATCTCAGCTGTGATCTTCGATATGGACGGAGTGCTTTTCGACAGCGAGCCGTACCACGACCAGACCACCACATCCATCCTCGAAAGCTACGGCGCGAAGGGGGCCTACGAAGCGATCCGTCCGTATGTCGGAAGATCGCCGGAAGATATGTGGGCTGCTATGAAGACCAAGTATGATATCTCTGCGTCTGTTGAAGATCTTGTCGAACTCCAGTGGAAGAAGAATATTGCCGGACTGAAGGACAGCGGACTTGAGCGTTCGGAAGGACTCTCTGAGCTTTTAGAATTTTGCCATAACAAGGGCATCCGCGTGGCGGTCGCATCCTCTTCCAGACAGGACTTTATGGAGGCGGTCTTTGACCATCTCGATCTGTGGAAATACGTCGAAGTATTCGCAAGCGGCTCTGAAGTCGAGAACGGTAAGCCCATGCCGGATATCTTCCTTCTTGCGGCGACACGCCTGGATATCGATCCGGAGAGATGTTTAGTTGTTGAAGATTCTACCGCGGGCGTGCAGGCAGGACGTATGGCCAGCATGTACACCGTTGGTTACGATAACCCGACGAGCGGCGGACAGAACGTCAATGCCGCGGATGTCGTTGTAAAGTCCCTCGCGGAGATCCCGAAGATCATCGAACAGCTCTCGGAAGTAAAGATCCTGCCGGTCACATCGCCGACAAGAAAGATGGCGGTCGTATCTCTCGCGCAGATCATCTGGAACGAGTGGTTCCCGTCGATCATCTCGCAGGAGCAGGTCAACTACATGGTCGAGAAGTTCCAGAGCATGCCGGCGATCGATGAAGCGATCACGGAAAAGGGCTATGAATATTTCCTCATGATCCTCGGCGACACACCGATCGGATACATGGGTGTCGCACCGGACGACGGCGCGCTGCTGCTCAGCAAGCTTTATCTCATGAAGCCGTTCCGCGGTCAGAGAAGAAGTAACCTGTTCTTCGACAAGGCAGAAGAAGTCGCGAAGGAGAAGGGCTTTACCAAGGTGCGCCTTTTCGTGAACCGCCACAACTATAACTCCGTCCGCGTTTATCTGCGCAAAGGCTTCCGCATCGTTGATGAGGTCAAGACCGACATCGGCGAAGGCTTCATCTGCGATGATTTCCTGATGGAAAAGGATCTGTCAGAAGAAGGCTGAGATACTGGCTGATTCCGATGAAAGTGTCACTAGAAAGAGCTTTTTAGTGACGGAATCATGGGAAAACAGCAGAAATCCCTGAAAACGTCCATCTGGAGAGCATTTTAGTGACGAATT
>DBYF01000023.1:0-371 GCA_002310155.1 Mageeibacillus sp. UBA1193
AGAAAGATCCAGAGACTGTTCCGTATTCCGGAAGTTTCCAAGATGATCCTCCGCTGCAACGACTTCGGTGCCGGCGGTGTATCTGTTGCGATCGGTGAGCTCGCTGACGGTCTTTCCATCGACCTCGATAAGGTACCGAAGAAGTACGAAGGTCTCGACGGTACTGAGATTGCGATCTCCGAGTCTCAGGAGAGAATGGCGATCGTTATCGATCCGAAGGATGAGAAGACATTCTTCGAATATGCAGCAAAAGAAAACCTCGAAGCAACAGTAGTAGCTGTTGTTACTGAGGAGCCGGTCATGAAGATGACCTGGAAGGGCAACACGATCGTTGAACTCCCGAGATCCTTCATCGATACGAACGGTGCTTC
>DBYF01000023.1:416-7222 GCA_002310155.1 Mageeibacillus sp. UBA1193
GAGTCTTATGTTGATGGCAACTTCGCTGAGTCCGTAAAGGGTACTCTTTCTTCTCTGGACGGCTGCTCCAGAAAGGGCCTCGTTTCCAGATTCGACGGTACGATCGGTGCAGGTACAGTCCTGATGCCTTTCGGTGGCCGTTATCAGCTGACACCTGAAGAAGGTATGGCTTGCAAGATCCCGGTAGAAGAGGGTAAGACAAATGCTGTTTCCGTAATGGCTTACGGTTTCGATCCTTACTTCTCCGCATGGAGCCCGTTCCATGGTGCTTACCACGCTGTAACTGAATCTCTCCTGCGTCTGGCCTGCATGGGTGTTGATCCCTTCAAAGCAAGACTGACATTCCAGGAGTACTTTGAGCGTATGGCAGGCGAGAAGTCTTGGGGTAAGCCGCTGTCCGCACTCCTCGGTGCTTACAAGGCTCAGCTTGACTTCGGTACCGCTTCTATCGGTGGTAAGGACAGCATGTCCGGTTCCTTTAATGAACTGCATGTTCCGCCGACGCTGGTATCCTTCGCTGTCGGTATGACAACAACAGATAAGGTCGTTTCTTCCACACTTTCCGCATCCGGTAAGAAGCTCTATGCGATCAAGATCAGACGTGATGATAACGGATGTTATGTGAAGGATCACGCGATCCGTGTAATGAAGTGCCTGACTCAGATCCAGGATCGCGGTCAGCTCCTCACCGCAGGTGTCGTAAGATCTGCCGGTATCGCAGCAAGAGTTGCCCAGATGTGCTTCGGTAACAAGCTCGGTTTCAGCTTCTCCGATAAGTTCTCTATGGAAGACCTCTTCAAGCATTCCTTCGGTACAGTACTCCTCGCAGTCAGCGATGGAAATGCTGTAGAGAAGATCGAGCAGGTCGGCGGTAAGCTCCTCGGTGTAACCACAGATGATGGAAAGCTCACATACGGCGATCAGGCTATCTCTATCGACGATGCGATCAAGGCATTCGAGAGTAAGCTCGAGCCGATCTTCCCGACAGTTGTTGACGAAGGCGCTGCTGTTTCTTACGAGAAGGGTAATGTTGAGAAGAACGCGATCACAGCTCCTACGATCCTGACAGGAGCGAAGCCGAAGGTATTCATTCCGGTATTCCCGGGTACGAACTGCGAATACGATACAGCATTTGCATTCTCCCGCGCTGGTGCTGATCCAGATGTTATGGTCATCCGTAACAGAAACTCCCAGGAGGTTGAAGATTCCTTCAAGGAGATGAGCGAGAGAATCAAGACAGCAAATATGATCATGATCCCGGGTGGTTTCTCCGCAGGTGACGAACCGGAAGGATCCGGTAAGTTTATTGCTGCTGCTTTCAGAAATGCAGCAGTTACAGAGTCCGTCCGTGACCTACTCTTTAACAGAGACGGTCTTATGCTTGGTATCTGCAACGGCTTCCAGGCTCTCATGAAACTCGGACTTCTCCCGTACGGCGATATCCTGCCGCTCGAGCATGACGGCCCGACACTGACATTCAACCGTATCGGCCGCCACCAGAGCGCATACGTTTCCACGAAGATCGTTTCCAATAACTCTCCGTGGCTGTCCTTCACAAATGAAGGCGACACCTATGAGATCGCGATCTCCCACGGCGAAGGCCGCTTCTGCGGATCCGAGGCTCTGCTTAAGGAACTCTTCGCTAAGGGTCAGGTAGCTACTCAGTACGTAGATGCTGAAGGCAAGCCGACTATGGATACTGCATTCAACCCGAACGGTTCCATGTGCGCGATCGAAGGTATCATCTCTCCGAACGGACGTATCCTCGGTAAGATGGGCCACAGTGAGCGTCTTGGTAACGGTGTTGCTAAGAATATCCCGGGTGAGAAGGATCAGAAGATCTTCGAGGCCGGTGTACGGTACTTTGTTGGATGAACAAACAGGAAGTGCTGTCCATACTCGATGAGTACGGCTTTCAGGCCAAGAAGAGCCTAGGGCAGAATTTTCTGTGTAACGAAGATGTGATCGGGGATATCCTCGATCTGGCGCAACTTGATAAAGATACGACATGCCTTGAGATCGGACCCGGTCTCGGGGCATTGTCGGAAAAGGCCGTTTTACTTTCTGGAAACTATGTCGCTGTCGAGATCGATACGAGATTTCAGCCGAGACTTTCCGAAGTGATCGAAAAGAACGGTGGAAAGGTCATTTTCAAGGATTATCTCCAGCTGACGAAGGACGATCTTCCCGATCCTGACTTTGCTCCTGAGGTGATCCTCTCGAACCTTCCGTACTATGTCATGACACCGATCATGCTCAAGGTCATGAAGGATTTCCCCTCATGCCACAAGATGGTGTTCATGGTGGAAGAAGAGGCTCTGGACCGCATCTTTGCGAAACCCGGCACGAAGCAGTACGGACCGCTCTCCGTCCTGACGGACCTGTTCGGGACAAAGAAGAAATGTTTTAGCGTCGACGGTGGAAGCTTCTATCCGGCGCCGAATACGGTCTCTTCCGTTATCGGGATAGATGCGGGAGGAGAGAATGGCACTTGGGATCCGGAATGGATCGGATTTGTTGAGAGTGCTTTTGCATTACGGAGAAAAACACTGGTCAACAGTCTTTCTTCGAGCGGGAAATACAGTAAAGAAAGAGTGCTTTCCGCGCTGAAAGCACTGGACATAAAAGAATCGGTGAGAAGTGAGGAACTTCTGCCCTCGTACTTTGTCAGGATCTATGAGGTCCTTAATGAGAGAAAGGATGAGAACTAACATGGCATATGAGCGTATATCGGATTCTCTTTTCGAGAAGTATTCTTCTTCCGGAAACGAATCGGGAAAAGCGAAGTCGAAAAAGAGCAAGAAGCAGGAGAAGGCTGCGCTTGCCGAGTATCTCCAGCTGCCCCGCGAGGCTGAACCGAAGGTCAAGAGAAAATCGAAGAATCCGGCTGAGAAGTATCCGCAGACGCTCATGGTGCGTATCGCAGGTATGAATTACCGTTTTCAGGTGGATTCGGATATCGAGAAAGCAAAGACACTCTACTGCGCCAAGATCGCTAACGATCTTCTGCAGGAAACTCTCGATGAGAATCCCTTGATCCCGACCAATCAGGCCCTGATCCTTGCTTATATGGAAGCATGCTTCCGCTGGCAGAGCGAAGTCCATAAGACGGAAGAAGAAAAAGAGAAGGAAGCTCCGCTCCTTCCTCTGGAACAGTACTGCAAAGAGAATAACATTCCGAAGGAGATCTTATGAGAAAACCGGAACTTCTGGCCCCGGCGGGCTCTATGACAATGCTTCGCGCGGCGGTCGATGCCGGCGCGGATGCGGTATATCTCGGACTGGACCAGTACAATGCCCGTATGCATGCAGATAACTTTACTCTCGAGACATTGAGAGAGGCGCTGGAATATGCTCATCTGCGAAATACACGTGTTTATATCACTCTGAATACTCTGATCGATGATGATGAGATGATGGATGCTGTAGAGCTCGCAATTGCGGCCTATAAGCAGGGAGTAGACGCGTTCCTGATCCAGGACAAGGGTCTGGCTTCCTATCTCGCGGAGCATCTTCCGCAGATCCCTCTTCACGCAAGTACACAGATGAATGTGTTCTCACTGACACAGAGCGAAGAGATGAAGGAGCTCGGTATGAAGCGTGTCGTTCTTCCGAGAGAGCTTTCTCTTGATGAGATCCGTGCACGTGCGGAGCTTTTCCACGATAACGATATTGAAGTCGAAGTGTTTGTTCATGGCGCCATGTGTGTATGCTATTCCGGACTTTGCCTTTTCAGTGCGATGAACAAGTCCGGTTCCAGATCCGGTAACCGTGGATCCTGCGCGCAGCCGTGCCGACAGAACTACCAGATATTTGAAGGAAACCGCGAAGTAGCTGTTTCCGGAAGACCGATCCGCGAAGGAAAACTTCTTTCCCCGAAGGATCAGTCTGCGCTTCCTTATCTGCGTGATCTGATGAACATCGGTGTCGATTCTCTCAAGATCGAAGGCAGAATGAGAGACGAACAGTACGTTACTGCCGTTGTTTCCGCATACAGACGTATGATCGACGCGATCAGTGAGAACCGTGATTCCGAGGAGGTTCTCGAAGAAGTGAAGAACGATCTGCTGATCACATTTAACCGTGGCGGTGCTTTTACCACACAATATATGCAGGGCAAAAAAGGACCGGATTACCTTTCCGGTGAATATGTTGGAAAGTATGGCCTTCTCTGGGGTGATATCGTTTCACTGAATGCGAAAGCCGGAACGATCTCCGTGCGTTCCTTCCTCCCGGATCCGCCACAGAAAGGTGACTTCCTGTCGATCCGCGATAAGGAAGAAGAGATCGCGAGCTTCCCGGTCGGAAAGATCGATGTTGACCGAAATGAATCGACCGTAAAAGGACTGCATCCGGATGCAATCGCGAAGCTTTCCCGTGGAATGACGGTCTATCGCATGAGTAAGAAGATCGAGATCCCGAAGGATAAGGTCCGCCGTGCCCCGATCAAAGGTGTTTTTACAAAGAACGGAGATGAATACGTTCTTGAGGTTAGCGTATCTGACGGTGCTTTTGCCGGAGTATGCGCTTCTGCAAGAACTGAAGTTACATATCTCGGCGACAGTGAACCTCTGTCCTGGGAAAGAACAGAAGAACAGTTGAGAAAGACGGGACAAACACCGTTCAGCTTCGTGAAGCTCACGAAGGATGGTGATTTCCCCATCCAGCTCCGTATCTCAAGTATCAACGCATTGAGAAGAGATGCCATGGCTTTCCTGGCAGAAGCTATCCTTGAGAAGCAGACAGAAGGAAGATCTTCTGAATTCGCTCCTGACAAGGAAACAGATTATTCTTCCGAAAAACCGGAAAAAATGCATGTTACGATCGCAGAATACGTTGATATGAGAAGGATCACCGGCGGATACAGCTGCGGTGCGGATATCTATGTATTCCCGGCGCTCCAGATCGGACGATCCGGACGGATCATGTATATTGATGAGCTTCTCAGAACAGAACCGGATGCACGTGTCGCGTTACGTCTTCCCGGTGCATACAAGGATGATATGTTCGATGCGATCTCCAAGGCGTATAATCTGATGTCTTCTCATGCAGGTGACCGTTTTGTCGGATTCTTCGGAACGAATGCTGACGAAAAGACCCGAGGCCTTACTGCCGGAGCGAATATTTTCAATCATTTCACGGCACGTTATGAAACAGCTAAGGGGCTGGATTATCTGTATCTTTCCTATGAACTGAATGATGATCAGGTCAGAAAACTGGCACTAGGCCTCCGTTCAGACAATATTGCTTCGTATCTCGCGCTTCACCGCTATGGACCGATCGAGTGGATGCAGTCTGAATTCTGTCCGCTAGGACGTCATCAGGCGCACTGTACGGTATGCCGTGATCATCCCGAAGTATCTCTCGGAGAGAAGACCTCGGAGAAGAATGATCATCACGATGACCGTGTGGATATCGTATGTTATCCGGGCTACTGCCGGGCGGACCTGTTCGGAAAGGCGAGAAATCTTATCTCCGGCGCTACGGTTTCCGAGTTGCTTTCGAATAATATCCCTGTTGCTTCCGTAGTCCGTTTTATGAATGAGGATCAGGATGAGAGAAGAATGATCGTCGGATCCCTTTTTGATGAAGATATTGATGATGAAGGAGAAGACTGGTATGAGTACTGAGATCTTTGTTGAGCGCATGCAGGACGATGCTGTGCTGCCGACCTATGCCCATGACGGCGATGCCGGAATGGATCTTTACAGTGTCACGGATATCGTGATAAATCCGGGTGAGACCGTTCTTATCCATACCGGACTGAAGTTTGCGATCCCTGTCGGATGTGAAGTGCAGGTGCGACCGAGATCCGGTCTTTCCCTGAACACACCTCTTCGTATCCCGAACGCTCCGGGAACGATCGACAGCGGCTATAGAGGAGAGATCTGTGTCATTCTGGAGAACACTTCTCCCGAGTCATACAAAAATGAGACAGAACTTCTCCTTACTGATAAGGGGAATAAGAAAGGTCCTTATCATGTTAGGAAAGGTGACCGTATCGCTCAGATGGTCGTTGCCAGATATGAGAAGGCTGAGTTCACTATGACGGAGAACGTTGAAACTATCGGTATAAACCGTGAGGGTGGTTTCGGTTCGACCGGAGTATAATTCTTGTGGTAAAATGGACTAATTCTGAGGAAAGGCGTGTAAAGTATGCTGAATATCTACATTTCGGAAGATGTTAAGACAAAGACCGACAGAACCATCAGTAAGATCCGCAAGTACAGTCAGATCTGTGATGACTGCTGGATCGATCTTGTTACGCCTACTGATGAAGAGATCCAGATGCTTGTGGAAAGACTCGACGTTCCGGAAGAGTTCCTGAGAACTCCTCTGGATGATGAGGAGAGACCACGTATCGATACAGATGAGGATTCGGATTCTCTTCTGATGATCGTCGATATTCCGTACGTTCAGGGTAATGACCACCCGGATCTCTTAGAGACTGTTCCGCTTGGAATCATCATTAAAAAGAGACAGATCATTACAGTCTCTCTTCGTGACGTACCGATGCTGAACGCGTTTGCGGAGAATCAGGTAAAGGACTGCAAGGTAGGCTACAGAAACCGTTTTGCGATCCAGATCATGTATGCCGCGGCCGGTGAGTATCTCAGGCTCCTGCGCCAGGTCGATAAGAGCATCGAGTCCTCGGAAAAACAACTTGCTAAGATCACGACGAATAAAGAGCTTTACAGACTTCTCGACCTGTCGAAGACATTGGTATATTTTTCGACATCCCTGAAGTCAGACGAAGCAGTACTTGAGAAACTGAATCATGGACCGACGACGATCCGCCAGTATGA
>DBYF01000140.1:0-7881 GCA_002310155.1 Mageeibacillus sp. UBA1193
GTCATTTCTTTGATGAGAATCGATATACAAGCTGCCCTTATTGCAGCCAGGTTTCTAACCAGCCAAGATCAGTAACCCCTCCCGTAGCTCCGAATATGCAGATCCCGACGCCGTCCTGCGGCTCGACTGTCGCGATTCCGGGTATGGATCCTGAACCGCATGTCAGCAAAACTGTTGCGATCGATGGATTTGAGGAGAGTGCTGCTCCGATTCATAAGACAGTGGCAATTTCCGAGGAACCGCTTGATTTCCCGCCTGTAACACCAATTTCTGCATCTGCTCCGGCTTATGCTCCGGTATATCAGCCTGCACAGGCTCCTGCTGCTGCACCAGTAGCTGCTCCTGTTGCTGCCCCGGCTCCTGTGGCTGCACCTGTAGCCGCTCCGGTTCCTGCCGCGATGCCTGTTGCCGCACCTGTTGTTGAAACACCAGCTGTTCCAGTACCTGCAGTTGCTCCTGTAGCTGCTCCGGTGTCTGTTCCGGTTCCACAGCTCGGCATGCCTTCTATGGCACCTGCATCTGACGAGAGACCTTCACTGGATGATCTTAATGCAGATACACCCGTATCGATCCCTGTAACCGGACTCGGCGTTACTGAGAATCCTGAACCGATCATCAACGAAGAGAAATTCTACCAGTCTTCTCCGGACAGACCGTATGCGGTCACCGGTCTGGGCGTAAAAGAAAACCCGACACCGATCCCGAATGATGTCGGAGCTACGTTCCCGCTCCCTGCTGAAGAGGGAACCGCAGTCGCTTCTGCGCAGCCTGGTCAGGCTGAAGCAGCTGCTTTTGCTGCATTTGGTTTCCCGGGCGGACCTGTTCCGGGTATGGTTCCCGGCGCACCGCTTCCGGGCGCTCCGGTATCTGCACCGGCACCTTCACCGGCTCCTGTATCTGAACCCGCACCGGTTTCTGTTTCTGAACCGGCTCCTGCTCCGATCCAGCAGCCTGAAGTAGTCGAAGCTCCTGTTGCAAAGCCGGAAGCACCCCTGGACATTCCGGTCGCATCTCCTGTTGTTGAAGAGCCGGCTCTGAGAGATCCGAACGCTACAGTCGCGATGACTGAATCAGATATGGATTATCTGCCTCGTATCCATGCTCGTGCGTTCCTTGTCTGCATCGATGGCCCGATGACCGGTGCCAGTTATGTATTCCAGGAGTCCAAAGCGATCATCGGCCGTCAGAAGAATTATGAGATCGCACTATACCGTGACAATTCCGTATCGAGAAGCCCTCACGCGATCATCAGCTACTATAAGGATGCTTTCCGTTATACAGTATCTGCCGGTGACGCGGAGAAGAAAGTTTCTGTTAACGGTGCTTTTATCGAGGCGGAAACAGATCTTAAGATGTATGACGTGATCGGTATCGGTCAGACACGACTTCTGTTTATCCCTGTTTGCAGTGAGAAGTTCGCATGGTAAAAGCTTGCTCGAAAATCATTGATTCGCTCATCTCGTACTACGAAGAAATGTGGTGGGTCTTTGTATGCGTGCTCATCGCTCTCGTCATGTTTCTTGTTTTCTATGTGCTGATCACTAGAGGAAAGAAAAAAGGCGGATCGGATTCAGCATCCGGAAAATCGGACCATTCGACCTTTATGGATAATGGTAAATTCCGTATTGAGATCGGCAACTGTCAGGGCGTCGGCGAGAGAGAAGAGCAGCAGGATGCGTTTGCTTTCTCTCCGAGTTCGAAGTGGAAAGATAAGGGTTTCCTTGCGGTTCTTTGCGATGGCATGGGCGGACTTGACTCCGGCGCGACGATCTCGAATAAACTTGTCTCCGATATTATCGCTGAATTCCCGTACTCTTTCGACAAATTGAAAGATGGATGGATCCTCGATTCTCTGTCTAATGAAATCTATCAGAATTATCACGGCAGAGGCGGAACTACAGTAATTATCGCTTATGTTCAGGATGATAAGATGTGGTTTGCCTCTGTGGGAGACAGTGATTTTTTCCTTTTGAGGAATAACCACATCTATGCTATGAATGTCCGTCAGGAATATGGTAATCAGCTTCTTATGCGTGCCGCGGATGGCGCGCTTACAGTCGATCAGGCGCTCCAGCATGATGATGCGCCTGCACTTACGGAGTTTATGGGGGCTCCGCATACCAATCCTGATTATTCGATCACCCCATGGCAGGTCATGGATAATGACGTTTATCTTCTTTGTTCCGATGGTATCAGCGATACGCTGTCCTTCGAGGAGATCCGTCAGGCCATGATGCACACTCCTTCCGAATGCGCAGATCTTCTGGAGAAGGGGATCATGGCAAAAAATAAAAGATTCCAGGATAACTACACAGCAATCGTTTTTGCTGTGCATAAAATAGGAGGTAATTGATATGAAGAAACCTGTAAAGATCACTCTTTCGATCATACTTGCAGTTGCGGTTCTCGGCTGCGGTGCGATGTCGGTCTTTTCCTACTTCCAGTGGGATAAATCCAAGTCCAATGTGAAGATCGCGACAGCTAATCTTGAGGATACAGAGTCTGACCTACAGGCTGCAAGAATTAAAGTACAGACCAAAGAGGCTGAACTGGAAAAAGAGAAGAACGTGACTTTCCAGTACAATGAGGAAGACTATAAGGTCCGTTTTTCACCGTCTGAAAACCAGCAGTCTGTTGCTGCGGTATTCTGCTATGATACCAGCACAGGATATGGATCTCTGGGTTCTTCTTATCCGGTAGCTTCCAGCCTGAACGGTGATGTCCAGTACTTTATCACCAACGGTCACGTTGTTGCTGAATATAAGCAGCCGGGCTATACCACGGTCGTACGTCTTGAAAACAGAGAGAACGTTGAAGCTGAAGTCATTTTCTTCGAGTTCGACGCTAACATGGATATGGCGATCCTGAAGATCAAGGAACCTGTTAATGTCAGAAAAGCTGTTGTGATCCGTGATTCCGATACAGTAAAGACAGGTGAGAAGTGCACCGCGATCGGTTATCCGGACAAGTCTTCGGATATCGATCCGAATATGCCTTATGATATGGCCAGCCAGACTGTAACCGGTGGTGTTATTTCCAAGACTGACGTTGTTCCGGCTTCCGTTGCTTATCACACATTCCAGCATGACGCATTTATCTCTCACGGTAACTCCGGCGGACCTCTGTTCGACGAGAACGGTTATCTCATCGGTATGAATACTCTTATTCATAAGAACAGTGAGAACGTAAACTTTGCTATTCACTCCCACTCCATCATGGAGATCCTCGACCAGCAGGGTATCCCGTATCTTACAACTGAAGATGCAAGCGATATCGACAGCCTGATCGCAGGTGATAAGAAGGCATTTGAAGAGAAGCAGCAGGGTATCATCGATGCGCTTCAGGAAGAGATCGATGAAGCTCAGAATGATGTTGAATCCGCTGAATCTGAAGTTGCTGATTACAGAGACCGTCAGTCCAAGCGTCAGGACGAAGTAGATACCTTCCGTCTGATGATGATCATCTTTGCAGCGGCCGCAGCGCTCTGCCTGGTTGGCCTCCTGATCGTTCTGTTCTTCAAGGGCGGATCCGGTGAGGTCGATGACGGCCTGAAGTCTTATCTCGTATGTGTTCAGGGGGTTTTTGCCGGACTGCAGTATGAGGTAACTTCTCAGACAATGACGATCGGCCGTGACCAGCGTTCCTGCACGATCGTATTCCCGGATGAGACACCGGGTATCAGCTCGAATCACTGCTCCATCTATTATGATGCGAGAACGAAGAACTTTGTTCTCACAGATAACGGATCCACCTATGGTACGTATCTGAGTGACGGACGTAAACTGACTAAGGGTGTACCGGAGACTCTTGCTCCTGGTGCTACATTCGCACTTGCGGATAAAGCAAATGTCTTCATGGTAGAAAGAAAGTAAATGGATCATTATTTGTACACAAACGTAGGCGGCCATGGTCCGAACTGTGATCATGCACAGGTCATTGAACACGATGACCAGGTTCTGATCGTCCTTTGTGACGGCCTGAATGGTCTTCCGAACGGAGATCAGGCTGCCAAGATTATTTCAGATGCAGCGCTCGGTGCTTTTCTCGAGGGAAAAGCACCCGCCGAGTGCTGTATTTCTGCGAATACGAAGTTCCGTGAACTGCAGTTTGATAATGTGGAACTCCGTCGGGCGGGCGCTACGATCTGTGCGGTAAGGATCCGTGATAATCATTGCGAATGGGCGAATGTCGGAGATTCCAGGATCTATCATTTTTCATCCGGAAAACTTGTACATCATTCTGTAGATGATACGCCGACATACCGTTCTTTTGAACGTGGGGAGATCGAATACGAAGCGATCCGTGAGCAGGAAAACAGAACGGGTATGTCTGTCTGCGTCGGTCAGAAAGAAACGATCGAACCGCATTCCGAGAGCTTTGACCTGATGTCCGGTGATGGCATTATCGTTTGCTCAGATGGATTCTGGGAGAACGTATATGAGACGGAAATGCTGATCGATATGCACAAGTCCTTTAACGCTAAGGACTGGGCACAGAAGATGATCCTCCGTGCTGTGCAGAGAAGCCGTCTCAAGGGGGATAATCTTACACTGGTAACTTTTATGAGGGTGGCAGGATAACACATGGATACAACTAAGCTTTGTTTCGGATGTTTTAGTGAACACGATGGGAACGGACCATGTCCCCATTGTGGTTATGACCTGTCTACCGCGAAGCATCCATTTGTTGCGCTTCCGATCGGAACGATCCTCAATGGCCGCTATCTGACTGGCCGCGTACTTGGCGTCGGTGGTTTCGGTGTAACATATCTTGCCTTTGATATGACGCTTGAGATCAGTGTCGCGGTGAAAGAGTTCCTGCCGTCCGGCATCGCTCTTCGTGAGTCTGATCACTATACGATGACAGTCAGCTCTCCGGACGAACAGAATAAGTTCGATAACGGAGTCAGCAAATTCCTGGAAGAAGCGAGACTTCTCGCCAAGCTCCGCGATGTACCGAATATCGTTACCGTTCATGACTATTTCCGTGAGAATAATACGGCATACTTCGTTATGGAATATATCGAAGGCGTCGATCTGATGAAGTACACACAGAATAAGGGCGGAAAGCTTACTTTTGATGAAGCTCTGCGTCTCCTGCTGCCGATCATCGATTCTCTCGCGCATGTTCATGATCATAAACTTCTTCACAGAGATATCAGCCCGGACAATATCGTTGTCATGAAGAACGGCTCGACCCGTCTTCTGGACTTCGGTGCTGCCCGTCTTGCTATAGATTCCGATAAGAGTAAGTCCATCATCTTAAAGCATGGTTTTGCTCCGGAAGAACAGTACAGAAAGCATGGAAACCAGGGTCCATGGTCCGATGAATATGCTCTTGCGGCAACAATGTATCTGATCATCACCGGTGTTATGCCGCCGGATGCGATCGAGCGTGTCCATGAAGATACACTTGTTCCTCCGACTCAACTCGGTGTGCAGATGCCCCAGTACGCGAGCGATGCTCTTATGAAAGCACTCTCCGTAAGTGCTTCCGGACGTTTCCCGGACATGAAGTCTTTTGGTGCGGCACTTTCCGGAAACTCACAGTCTGTGTCAGCGGCTCCGGCCGTATATCCTGCTTCGTCTTACGCTCCGTCTGCAGTTCAGTCTTCATATTCTTCTGAACAACTGCCTACAGCTGCCACCGGAACCGGAGAAGGACAGATGGTAGGCGGTAAGACCGTAGCTATGGAGCAGGAAAGATCTGCCACGACACCTTCTCAGGTGCAGTCTTCGTCCCAGGTGCAGACTCCGGCTCAGCCATATACACCGGAGAAAGTGCTTTCGCCGTCGATCCTCGTAAATGACCCTAATGCTGTACCTGCGCAGTCGCAGGTTCCATCGGTTACTCTTCCGACAACAGCAACTCCGAAGAAGAGCATCTGGAAAAAGCCGCTGACATATGTTCTTGCCGGTCTGATCGCTCTTGCGGGTATCGGAACTGCTGTCGGTGTGTATATCGCGAAGAATTACGAGTGGGGAGAAGAGACTACGAAGAAAACTTCGAGAAAAACAAAGCGTACCACTACAGAAACCTCTGCTCCGGAGCCGACTGAGATCCCGGATCCGGTTGCGACTCAAGATGGTGATTTCGTATATTACGAAGATCAGGTCCGTCAGTTTACAGTCGGAGCTCCTAAGGATTTCTCGCTGGAGAACAGTAATGGTCTGTTCTGTATGAAGTCTTCTAACAATTCCCTGTATGTGTATACGGATCTCCTCTATGGATTTGAAGATATGCGTCTTGATTCGTTATCTGATTTTATCGCACAGGCGGAAGAACTGATCCCCATGTACTTGGAAGATCAACTCTCGCTTTCCGAAGCGCAGCTTCAGACGGATTATCTGTACATTCACCGGTTTAATGACAACTGTGCGGTCGAGTATAGTGGTACCGGCTCCGTGAACGGCCAGAAGATGGATGCGACGATCGTGGTCACAGAAAGACGTCAGGATAAGGGCGTATTTATCAGCGTCGGCTTAATGCCTGTCGATGATTATGGTATGTATTCGCAGGAAGACTGCGAGCAGATCTCGTCTGTGCTTATCAGTCTCAAGGAGAATACCTCTAATTCGAGTGATTATACTTTATACGATTTTGAAGGTGAACCTTGTTTCCTTTACAAAAATACGGATGTCGAATCAGTCACGCCCGGAATGATCGGCAATTTTGGCATGTATGATTTGCAGTTGAAGGATATCAGTGATCCGGACAGCAAGGTCTTTATTATCGATATGGGAAATCAGGCTTCGATCACAGCCGCATGTACTGCTGCTGAACAGGCACTGGGTACGAGCTATAAGTTCGGTGGATATACTTCTGTTACGCCGACGATCAATTCGTCGATCGAGATCCGTATCCGTAACTATACACTTTCTAAGATCGATGACGCGGGAACGACACTCGACTGTACGGCATGCGTACTTAACCTCAACGGTTATTACTACTGTGTAGTTTCCACCTGCGGGGATACATCAAATCTGGAGAGGATCGCACTTGATTTCACTTTGACAGTGAAGACGATGCTCCTGCTCACATGATTTATTTGTGGTAATACCTCGCGAAAAACTCATCACGGAAATCCAGAAGGCGGTCCTCAGCGATCGCCTTTCTTACGTCTTCCATAAGATGCAGAAGGAAATGGATATTATGCCAGGAGCAGAGTCTTAAGCCGAACATCTCGCCCGCCTTGAGAAGGTGTCGGATATAAGCGCGGCTATAGTTCTGGCAGGCATAACATGTGCATCCTTCTTCGATCGGCCGGAAGTCTTCGGCGCTCTTTTTATCGCGGACGATCAAGCGTCCGTCGTGAGTTAATACGGTGCCGTTTCTTCCGATTCTGGTCGGAATGACACAGTCGAACATATCGATACCGCGTATCGCTCCCTCGATCAGATAATCCGGTGTGCCAACGCCCATCAGGTAACGCGGCTTGTCTTCCGGCATAAGGGGAACGGTCTCTTCGAGCATCTCATACATCAGTTCGGCAGGTTCTCCAACAGAGAGACCGCCGATCGCGTATCCGGGAAGATCGAAAGAAGTGATCTCTTTCGCGCTCTGCTTACGGAGATCCGCATAGCATGATCCCTGGATAATACCGAAAAGAGCCTGCTCATCCGGACGTTCATGTGCCTTGATGCAGCGCTCCAGCCAGCGGGTAGTTCGTTCGAGAGACATCTTCGCGTATTTGTGTTCACTCGGCCATGCACAGCATTCATCGAATGCCATGATGATGTCTGAACCGAGATCGTTCTGGATATGCATGGAGAGTTCCGGTGTAAGAAGATGCGCGGAACCGTCAATATGTGACTTGAAATGAACGCCCTCTTCCTTGATGTCCTTCGGACGGGCAAGAGAGAAGACCTGGAATCCGCCGCT
>DBYF01000140.1:7983-9848 GCA_002310155.1 Mageeibacillus sp. UBA1193
TTCCACTTCGTCCGGAGACATGCCCTTGATCGTTGCCTGAGTGCCGACCGGCATGAATACAGGCGTATCAAAGGAGCCGTGTGGTGTGTGGACTCTTCCGAGTCGGGCACCGGACTGCTTACAGGTGTGGATATGTTCATAGTACACAGGGTATTTACTCATTCTTGATCCTCCAGGGGACTCTTGTTGCGTGGCTTTTCAGGTGTGATGAACATCGCGTCTCCGAAACTGAAGAAGCGGTATTTCTCGGCAACGGCTGTCTTATAAGCGTTCAGTACATGTTCTTTTCCCGCAAAAGCGGATACGAGCATGATGAGTGTGGATTCCGGAAGATGGAAGTTCGTGATCAGTCCATCGATGCAATTAAATGAAACACCGGGATAGATGAAGATGTCAGTCCATCCGGAACATGGATGCATACCCGGGTCTTTGGATGCGATCGTTTCAAGTGTTCTGCAGCTTGTCGTACCAACTGCGATCACACGACGTCCGTCTTTTCGGGCTTTACGGATGATCGACGAAGCTTTTTCATCCATTTCATACCATTCGCTGTGCATGTGGTGTTCGGAAATATCTTCGACCTTTACCGGACGGAAAGTCCCCAACCCGACGTGAAGAGTGACTTCCGCGATCTCGACTCCCATATTGCGGACGGTGTCCAGAAGCTCGGGAGTGAAGTGAAGACCTGCGGTCGGAGCTGCGGCAGAACCGGTCTCCTTAGCATATACAGTCTGATATCTGTTCTGGTCTTCGAGCTGTTCGTGAATATATGGCGGAAGCGGCATTGTGCCTGCTTCATCCAGGATCTCTTCCCAGATTCCGCTAAAGTCGAAACGGATGATACGGTTGCCGTCTTCCAGGACTTCTTCGCACTCGGCTTCGAGTTTTCCGGGAAGGAATGTCATTCGTTTTCCGGGACGGACCTTCTTGCCGGGACGGGCAAGTGTCTCCCAGTGGTTCTCGTCGATACGCTTCAGAAGAAGAAGTTCGACGGCTGTGCCCGTGTCGCTTCTTGAACCTAGAAGACGGGCGGGAATGACTTTGGTATTATTGATGACGAGTACATCGCCTTTCTTAAGAAGAGAAGGCAGATCGGAAAAATGCATATGCGAAACATCGCCGGTCTTTCCATCCAGTGTCATCAGACGTGAACTGGAACGGTCGGACAGTGGATGCTGGGCTATGAGTTCTTCCGGCAGATCGTAGTAAAAATCACTTGTTTTCATAGCCTAGTATTATAATAGCAATTGACGTTCGTGTATAGTAGGTGGTATGATTTTATGAGGTTTTCCTCGCGTTTTTGCGTGTGCGGAAATCACTGAAATATCAAAAGAAATGGAGGCATGAGTTATGAAGAAGCCCGTTTTTGTCGGTTCCGCGGTAGCGCTGGTCACACCTTTTAACGAAGGAGGTGTCGACACTAAAAAACTCAAGGCTCTTATTGACTTCCATTTAGCACATAAGACAGATGCGATCTTAGTGGCTGCCACCACTGGTGAGGCGGCTACCATGCCGGATGAAGAACACCTTTCCACGATCCGTACAGTTGTTGAATATGTGGATGGTCGTGTTCCGGTCATTGCCGGTACAGGAAGCAATGATACAGCGCATGGTATCAAGCTTGCCAAGGAAGCTACAGCGATCGGTGCAGATGCTCTTCTGACCGTTACACCGTATTACAACAAGACTTCCCAGGAAGGTATCTACCAGCATTTTAAGGCAACTGCCGAAGCAACAGACCTTCCGATCATCGTTTATAACGTTCCGTCCAGAACGAACTTGAATATCGCACCAGCGACTTATAAGAGACTTTCTGAGATCGAGAATATCATCGGCGTAAAGGAATGCAACATGAATCAGGTACC
>DBYF01000002.1:0-1292 GCA_002310155.1 Mageeibacillus sp. UBA1193
ACGATCTCTTCAACTACATTTCTGGTTTCATTCCTGGTTTCATTCTCGTTATCCATGATAAAACCGCCTCCTTTTGCAAAATTACAGCATTTTCATGCCGGCAAAAAAGGGAAGCTCATGGGAAAAATGATTCAGATCAAAATCGAAGTGTCTTCTTCGGAAAAGCACCCGCTCCGAACATTGCGGAGATCAGGCGTCCATATCGTGACGAAGATGTGTCCGTATGTGATTCTCATCTGAATCGTTTTTCTCAAAACAGCCACGCCTTCGATAACTGCCATCACAACTATCCAACTTCGTCACCTCCTTGTTTTGGGGAATACCTATTGAAATTATGAACGCCTCAAAAGCAAAAGTCAACGCCGTTTTAGTGCTTTTCCGGGACAAATTTTCCTTAGCGTAAAATACACAAAAACCTTTCTTCCGAATCTTCATTTTTTGGGTTTTCCTATCGGGTGTTTTCTGTTATTATATTTCCAGCAAATTTCCGTTTAGAGTTAGATAGGATATTTAATTTATTAAAGCGAGGAAGAGACCATGCCCAAGAAAGACGACATTAACAAGATCCTGATCATCGGCTCCGGTCCGATCATCATCGGCCAGGCATGTGAGTTTGACTACTCCGGTACTCAGGCTTGCAAAGCACTGAAGAAGCTCGGTTACCAGATCGTTCTGGTTAACAGCAACCCGGCTACGATCATGACAGACCCGGATGTAGCGGATATCACATATATCGAGCCGCTGAACGTGGCAAGACTGACACAGATCATCGAGAAAGAGCGCCCGGATGCTCTCCTTCCGAACCTCGGCGGACAGTCCGGACTGAACCTCTGTTCCGAGCTTTCCGAGGCAGGCGTCCTCGAGAAATACGGCGTTAAGGTCATCGGCGTACAGGTTGACGCGATCGAGCGTGGTGAGGACAGAATCGAGTTCAAGAACACCATGACCAGCCTGGGCATCGAGATGCCGAGATCCAGAGTTGCTTACTCTGTAGACGAAGCGGTCAAGATCGCTGAAGAACTGAAATATCCGGTCGTTCTCCGACCTGCCTATACGATGGGCGGTGCCGGCGGCGGCCTTGTTTATAATGTGGACGAACTGAAGATCGTCTGCGAGCGTGGTCTCCAGGCCAGCCTCGTAGGCCAGGTACTCGTTGAGGAGTGCATCGCCGGCTGGGAAGAGCTCGAGCTCGAGGTCGTACGCGACTCCAAGAACAACGTTATCACTGTCTGCTTCATCGAGAACATCGACCCGATCGGTGTTCATACCGGTGACTCCTTCTGCTCCGCTCC
>DBYF01000002.1:1481-1633 GCA_002310155.1 Mageeibacillus sp. UBA1193
CCGTGCGGCAAGTACGGCACACTCGACAAGTACGTACCGGATGGAGACTACGTAGTAATCAAGTTCGCACGCTGGGCTTTCGAAAAGTTCAAGGGCGCTTCCGACAAGCTCGGCACACAGATGCGTGCCGTAGGTGAGGTAATGTCCATCGG
>DBYF01000002.1:1756-7532 GCA_002310155.1 Mageeibacillus sp. UBA1193
TACGAAGCACTCCGTAAGGGCGCTACAGTTGAAGAGCTCTACCAGCTGACCAAGATCAAGCACTGGTTCTTAGAGCAGATGCTCGAGCTCGTTCAGGAAGAAGAAGCTCTCATCAATATCAAGGGTGCTGTTCCGGAAGAAGCTACTCTCCGTCAGGCAAAGCTCGACGGTTTCTCCGACCGCTACCTCAGCAAGCTCCTCGAGGTACCGGAAGAGGATATCAGAAACGCACGTTATTCCTACAACATCCGCGAGGCTTGGGAAGGCGTACACGTAAGCGGCACACAGGACGCAGCTTACTACTACTCCACATATCACCTGTCTGAGGATAAGAGCCCGTCTTCCGATAAGAAGAAGATCATGATCCTCGGCGGCGGCCCGAACCGTATCGGTCAGGGTATCGAGTTCGACTACTGCTGCGTACACGCGGCTCTCGCACTCAAGAAGATGGGATTCGAGTCCATCATCGTTAACTGCAACCCTGAGACAGTTTCTACAGACTATGACACTTCCGACAAACTCTACTTCGAGCCTCTGACTCTGGAAGATGTTCTGGCTATCCACGATAAGGAGAAGCCGCTCGGCGTTATCGCCCAGTTCGGTGGTCAGACACCTCTGAACCTGGCCGCTGACCTCAAGAAGAACGGTGTAAACATCCTCGGTACCACACCGGAGACGATCGACCTCGCTGAGGACAGAGATCACTTCCGCGCTATGATGGACCGTCTCGGCATCCCGATGCCGGAAGCAGGCATGGCTGTTACCGTTGACGATGCTCTCGCTATCGCGAACAAGATCGGTTATCCGGTCATGGTTCGTCCGTCCTACGTACTCGGCGGACGCGGCATGGAAGTCGTACATGACGATGAGATGATGCGCGTTTACATGAACGCTGCGGTTGGTGTTACACCTGACCGTCCGATCCTCATCGACCGTTTCCTGCATCACGCTACAGAGTGTGAGGCAGATGCTATCGCCGATGGCAAGAACTGCTTCGTACCTGCAGTCATGGAACACATCGAGCTCGCTGGTGTTCACTCCGGTGACTCCGCTTGTATCCTGCCTTCCAAGAACCTGACTGAAAAGCAGATCGCGACCATCAAGGACTACACCAAAAAGATCGCTATCGAGATGAACGTACGTGGTCTCATGAACATGCAGTACGCGATCGAGGATGACGTTGTATACGTTCTCGAGGCTAACCCGCGTGCTTCCCGTACAGTACCGCTCGTATCCAAGGTATGCGCGATCAACATGGTTAAGGTAGCAACAGAGATCATGACATCCGAGATCACCGGCAAGCCGTCTCCGGTTTCCGAGCTCAAGGATCGCACGATCAACCACTACGGCGTTAAGGAAGCTGTCTTCCCGTTCAATATGTTCCAGGAAGTTGACCCGGTTCTCGGACCGGAGATGAGATCCACCGGTGAAGTACTCGGTATCTCCAGCGACTTCGGCGAGGCTTACTTCAAGGCTCAGGAAGCTACTCAGACGAGACTTCCGTCCGAGGGTAACGTTCTCCTTTCCGTATGCGACCGCGATAAGGATGAGCTCATCGACATCGCGAAGGCATTCGACGAACTCGGATTCCACATCCTGGCAACAGGTAAGTCCTATGAGATGATCAAGGAAGCCGGCATCGACGCTGAGCTCGTTAAGAAGCTCTACGAGGGCCGCCCGAACATCACAGATAAGATCACCAATGGTGAGATCCAGCTGATCATCAATACTCCTGCCGGAAAGACTTCTGTCCATAACGACAGCTATATCCGTAAGGAAGCGATCCGCCACAGAGTACCGTACATCACGACCATGGCAGCTGCTAAGGCAAGTGCTGAGGGTATCAAGGCTTACAAGGCTAACCCGAACTTCCCGGTTAAGAGCCTGCAGGATCACCACAAGGACATCATCTGATCGCGGATCGTCCATTAAGAAGTTAAACTGAGAAAAATCCCTGAAAAAGTCCCCGAAAGTGCTTTTCGAGAGACGAAATCAGGGATTTTCTTCGTTTTTCTCTGAAAAAGTCCCTGCAGGACCCTTTAGAGGGACGAAAACAGGGATTTTCTTCGTTTTTCTCTGAAAAAGTCCCTGTAGGACCCTTTAGAGGGACGAAAACAGGGATTTTCGCCATAAATCCCTGAAAAAGTCCCTGCAGGACCATTTAGAGGGACACTTTCAGGGACTTTTTCCTAATATCCCGCGGGATACGCCGAATCAAAATGACTTTAAAGTTATTTTAATGTTGACGGCCTAGAGTATACTACAAGGTAGATGAAGCGTTTACCTTGCAAGGAAAGGAGACGATGTATGTCTATGAATAATGAGAATAATATCAACAATATATCTACAAACAGCGCGCCGATGCGCCCCGGCTCCGTATTCCAGACTGCCGGACAGTCCATGCAGCCGCCGATCCTCACTCCTGCGACAGTGAACCGTTCGCCGATCGAGCAGCCGGCAAATACTTACCGGATCGCGTCCCCGTATTCCGCGGGTGTGCAGATGCCGGCCCCGGCCATGAACGCTGCTCCTTACCAGCAGGCCGCACAGCCGTTGCAGCCGCAGATGCAGGCAGTTCAGGCACCGTCGAAAAAAGAAAAGAAGAAGAAAGAGAAAGCCGAGAAGCCGGCTTCCTCCGGAAAGAAACGTGTCGTTGCTGCCGCGATCGCTTTCTGCGTGATCGGCGCGGGACTCGGTGTCTGTGGCACAGTTGCTTACGGACTCCACTGGGCTGACGAAGTTAAATCGGAGGCTGTCGCTGAGGCCAAGAAGAGTTCGAAGAACAGTTCCGACTCCAAAGTGAAGTCGAAGAGCTCATCCACCGTCCTTCAGGGCAACCGCGACTATACTGCGCTGAACACCAGCAATATTGATACCAGCGAGCTTCACACCGCATCCGAGATCTACGCGGCGAACGTAAACTCGACCGTCGGTATCTCCACACAGATCGACTACAATTACTACGGTTATAAGACGACCGCTGCCGCTTCCGGTTCCGGATTTATCCTGACCGAGGACGGCTATATCGTGACCAACTACCACGTCATCCAGGACGCAAGCGAGGTCAAGGTCACCACTTATGACAATACGACATACAAAGCCACGATCATCGGCTACGACGAAAGCAATGACGTCGCTGTCCTGAAGATCGACGCCCAGGGTCTGACTCCTGTCATTCTCGGTGACTCCGATAAGATGAATGTCGGTGATGACGTCATCGCGATCGGCAACCCTCTCGGTGAGCTCACATTCTCCCTGACCAAGGGCTGCATCAGTGCTCTGAACCGTTCGGTCACCATCAACGGCTCTTCCATGAACCTGATCCAGACTGACTGCGCGATCAACTCCGGAAACTCCGGCGGCGCTCTGTTCAACATGTACGGCGAAGTGATCGGTATCACCAATGCCAAGTACTCGAACAACGGTGATATGTCCGGTGAAGCGGCGATCGAGAGCATCGGTTTCGCGATCCCGATCAACAGCGTACGTGATATCGTCGACAGCATCATTGAGAAGGGCTACGTAGAGAAGCCGTACATCGGTGTATATGCCGAGACCATCACATCCCAGAGCCAGTCCAAGTACAACGCGGACGAAGGCATCGGTATCCACGACATCATGCCTGACAGCCCGGCGGAAAAGGTCGGACTGAAGTCCGGTGATGTCATCATCAAGATCAACGGACGGAAGGTCACTGAAATGGCTGAGCTGAAGAGTTACATCAACGATGCCGGTATCGGTGGAAAGCTCATGCTGACGATCCTCCGCGACGGAAAAGAGATCGAAGTTGAGATCGATGTTGAAGCGAATCAGTCTTCCTGATCTGTAACGGGGATCTTCTCCGAGAAGAAACCGAGTTCATCTTTTCCGATACGCAGTACGAACGGAAAAGCACTCATGTCGATACACATGTAGTAATCTTCCTGAGGGAAGTGCTCGGAAAGAGCGGGGTCGAAGAACCTCTTACCATCTAAAAACTTCAGATCCTGCCGCCTTTGCTCAAAGGCCGGCGGGATCTCTTTTTTATTCACATACGCTTCGATGTATTCTGCACAGAGCTCATCTTCGGCAGCGGGAACTGTCGCAGAAGTGCCCATCGCGACGATCGATACCGGCCTCTCCCCTGCGTGCTCCCGGATATACTGTGCTACCGCACGTGCGTTTACGAGGCTTCCCGTAAGGATCTCATCAGCCGTTTCCGCGTTGATGATCCCCTGTGTGCCTGCGCTGGTCGTATGGATCACGACGCGTCCTTTGATCTTCTCTGCGGCTGCTTTTATCTGTGAGGGAGAATTTCCGAAATCAAATCCGTCGATCTTTATCCCGTGGCGTTCTCCGACCAGGACCGAGTCCGGGATCTTCTCATGAAGCGCCAGAGCGTCCTCGATCGATCCGACAGGACGCACTAATGCCGCCCCGAATTCATAGAGATAACATTCCAGGGAAAAAGCACGGAATACGTCGATGATCACTGTAAGACCTTCCGCTTTCTTCGCGCCTTCCAGAAGATGCAGGATCTTACAGTTGGTCATTTCTTCTCCTTAATGAGGTAGAGTACCGACTGGAAATCACCGTACATGCACGGGATCACAAGACCTGCGTTCATCAGTGTGCTGCCGTATGCTTCGGCTACCGGAGACGCCTCTTCTTCCCCGTCCTTGATCTCGCTCGTGCTGACTCTCGTCACTTCGTACCGCTTGTCCGGATCAAGACCGCAAAGACAGATCTGACGGTTCGGTGTACACGGCTGGTTCATGACATGGATAAATGTCATGAGCATCTCCGACTTATCTTTCGAAACGACTCCGTAGCAGTCGAAGAATCCGTTCTCTCGATAGGACGCGATGCGGTAGTAATCACCGTTTCTTACCAGGTCGTTATACTCATGGAAAAGCACTACCTGACGGGAGATCAGCTTCCTCTCTTCATCGGACAGGCTCGTGATATCCAGTTCATATCCGAAGGTTCCGGCGAGCGCGACATGGCCTCTCGTCATAAAGGGAACCGTTCTTCCGGTTACATGGTTCGGGCAGATCGACACATGCGCGCCGAGGCTCGAAAGCGGGTACAGTGTCTCCGCACCTTCCTGGATGCGTACGCGCTCGTGTGCGTCAGTATCGTCCGAGGTCCAGATCTGCGGGCTGTAATAGAGCATGCCCGCATCGAATCTCGCGCCGCCGCTGCTGCAGTTCTCGAGGAGCAGATCCGGGAAAGCCTGAAGGAGTCTTTCCTGAAGGTCATATACACCGAGTACGAAACGGTGCAGGAGTTCTCCCTGTCTTTCAGCAGGAAGAGCCGCGCTGTACAGGTCAGACATATGACGGTTCATATCCCACTTCACATAGGCAACATTCGCGTTCTTTACGACATCGGAGATCATGGAGATCAGGTAGTCGCGGACATCTTCTCTGGAGACATCCAGAACGAGCTGGTTACGGCTTCTCGACGGATCGCGTCCCGGGATGCTGATCGCCCAGTCCGGATGCGCGCGGTAAAGATCAGAATCAGGAGAGACCATCTCCGGCTCGAACCATACGCCGAGCTTCATGCCCATCTCCGAAAGCTTACTGCTCAGGAACTTAAGGCCACCCGGCAGCTTCTCTTCATTGACCGTCCAGTCGCCCAGGCTCGTATTCGGATCGTTTCTCTTTCCGAACCATCCGTCGTCGACAACGAGCATCTCGATGCCGCACTCATGTGCCTGCTTCGCGATCGCAAGAAGCTTGTCCATATCAAAGTCGAAGTACGTCGCTTCCCAGTTGTTGATCAGGATCGG
>DBYF01000119.1 GCA_002310155.1 Mageeibacillus sp. UBA1193
CAAGACTTGACCGTCTGATGGACATCTCCGCGAGATCCCTTAAGACAAAGAGAACCGTTATCACGAAGCTCCTCGAGACAGGACTTTATCCGTACACGAAGAGATATCTCGGCACATTCGACAACCACTTCTCCACAATCGGTCTGATCGGTATGAACGAAGTTGGTCTCAACGCGAAGTGGCTCCACAGAGATCTTACTCATAAGGAGACACAGGAGTTCGCAGCGAAGGTACTCAACCACATGAGAGAGAAGCTCTCCGACTATCAGGAGAAGTACGGTGACCTCTACAACCTCGAGGCGACCCCGGCTGAGTCTACAACATACAGATTCGCTAAGCACGATAAGGAGCAGTTCCCGGATATCATCACAGCAAACGAGAACGGCACACCTTACTACACCAACTCCTCTCATCTGCCGGTAGGATATACAGAAGATATCTTCACCGCACTCGATGTTCAGGACAACCTGCAGACACTCTATACATCCGGTACTGTATTCCATGCATTCCTGGGTGAGAAACTGCCGGATTGGAAGGCTGCGGCAACTCTGGTACGTAAGATCGCTGAGAACTACAGACTCCCGTACTACACGATGTCTCCTACATATTCCGTATGTAAGAACCACGGTTACATCACAGGCGAAGTCTTCGTCTGCCCGGACTGCGGTGAGAAGACAGAGGTATACAGCCGTATCACCGGTTACTACCGTCCGATCCAGAACTGGAACGATGGTAAGGCTCAGGAGTATCAGGACAGAAGAGAGTACGACATTACTCATAGCAGACTCTGCCACGCAGGTCCGATGGTAACAGTAGACAGCTGCGCATGCGGCGATCAGGGTGTATCTGAGGATGTACTCGTAGTAGCAGAAGAGAAGCCGAAGGCTGTATCCGGTATCCCGACAATGTACGTCAAGGATCACTGCCCGAAGTGCAAGGGTGCAGAGCAGAAGTTCAAGCTCTCCAAGGTTGAGTTCGAAGTCGTAAACTGCTCCCAGAACATGGATATCGCAAGAGAGCTGAACATCCAGCAGACACCGACCATCATCGATCCGGATGGAACAAGATACGTCGGAGATAACGCGGCATCCGAGTGGCTCAAGGCACACGCTACAGACAACGTTTCTGCAGGAGTATAAGAGAATGTACGATATCATCATAGTCGGCGGGGGACCTGCGGGTCTCACCGCCGCTATTTACGGAAGAAGAAATCTTAAGACAGTACTGGTGATCGAGAAGTCGGTATTCGGCGGACAGATCGTCAATTCACCAAAGGTCGAGAACATCCCGGGCTTTGACTCTATCAGCGGCGATGAGTTCGGTGACAAGCTCCTCGAGCAGGCCATGGGCCAGGGCGCAGAGGTCGCGATGGAGAACGTTAACGGAGTAGAGAAGACCTCCGAAGGCTTCATCGTATCGACCGAAGATGGCAACAAGTTCGAAGGCAAGACAGTTATCCTTGCGACCGGTACCACACACAGAACACTGGGCCTTCCCGGTGAAGAGAACCTGATCGGATCTTCCATCAGTTTCTGCGCAGTCTGTGATGGTGAATTCTATAGAGAAAAGACAGTCGTCATGGTTGGCGGCGGCAACTCCGCTTTTGTTGAGTCCGCGATGCTCGTCGGTATCGTCAGCAAGCTCATCATCCTGCAGGATCTCCCGAAGTTCACTGCAGATCAGAAACTTCAGGATCAGGTACTTCCGAGCGATCGTGTCGAAGCACATGTCGGCACCAAGGTCCTCGCTTATGAGACTTCCGAAGACGGAACACTGACAGGTGTCACCTATGAGGAAGCCGGCGAGAAGAAGACCGCGAAGTGCGACGGTGTTTTCCTTGCGGTAGGACTCATTCCGGATAACGGTGCTTTTGCCGAATACGCGGAACTCGATGGCAGAGGATATTTCGTTCCTGAGAATATCGTAAATACGAAGACCCCGGGTCTGTTCGTCGCAGGTGACTGCTGCCAGAAGACACTCCGTCAGGTAACGACGGCTTGTTCCGATGGAGCCTATGCTGCGATCCGCGCGTGCGATTATATCAATGAGCTGAATTAAGGTGCGGATATCCGCAAAAAAGCACCTGCTGTCGATCCCCCCTAAACCGTCAGCAGGTGTTTGAATTTTTGAATTACGAAAGAATACGGAGCATCACGTACGGTGCTTCTTCGTCTTCTTCTCGATATACATGACTTTATCCGCTTTATTCATGCACTCCATCAGAAGCTCCCATTCGGTGACTTCGCAGGTTCCGATGCTGGCGCTCAGAGTGAACTCCGCACGGTTCTCGGCATTGGCCTTCTTGATGGCATTTCGGAAAGTACGGATAAACTGGCCGATGCGCGCGGGGCTGTTCAGGACGAGAACGGCCTCAAACTCATCGCCACCGATGCGTGCGGCGATCTCACCTTCCTTAAGAGAAGATTCCAGACAGTGAGCGATGCCCTTGAGAGCCTCATCGCCGGCGGCATGACCGAGATTGTCGTTGATCTCTTTCAGACCATCCATGTCGATGCTGGCTACCGCAATCGGATTCTCCTTGGTATGTCCATCGACAAAGTATTTGGCGATGCCCTGCTCGAAACCACGACGGTTCAGAAGACCGGTCAGAGCATCCCGGATGTAGAGATCTTTGATGTTATTGACCTCAAAGAGTTTGTCATAGAGACGAAGACGGTTCAGCGTCTGTCCGAGAAGGACCATGGTAAATTCCATCTTCTCATCGAGGATATACTTAACATCGGATTTCAGAGTGAATGCAATATATCCGTAAACCTCACTCTTATAGAAGACAGGAAGGAAGATGTTAAGTCCGGGAACGGAATTATCGAACTCTTCCGGGAAGAGCCGGCTGCTCGGGAAATCAATAGTCGTACGGTTACTCTTGTGATCTTCGCAGAAACCGACCATTTGTCTGTCATTCTCACAGTATTTACAGAGAAGGATACGGCTGAAAAGACCATATCCGTCCAGCTGCTCAAGTGTATAGTTTACGAGGACATCGTAGGAAAGAACATCTTCATAATCAGAACTGAGAAGGACGAATGCACGTGTCTTGTCATAGTAGTTCCGCTGGATCGCGTCCAGACGCCGGTGCATCTCATCGATATCCCGGGCGGACATATCATCACCTGTACTTTCACGGAGGATCAGTCTTCCGGGAACGGTCGTATATATGTCAACTTCTTGTTTCGCGTGGATCTTCTCAAGAACATCGATCGCCGTCCTTCCGAGAACTGTTTCCGGAATATCGGAAGTGGTGATGGAAGGTACGTGCGCACTGGAAGCATCCAGATTATCTACACCGGTGATAAACGTATCTCTCGGGACGGAATATCCGCGCTTCAGAAGTTCATCGACGAGCGCGATCGCCATGTAGTCATTGGAACAGATGATGGCTTTCGGAAGTGAGCCGTCTTTACGCGTGAAGAAGTCCGCGGTCTCGGGACCCTGATTGGTCCAGTAGTTGCCGTGGAACACCATGTCTTTGTTGAACTTGTATCCGGCTTCCTCCATAGCGTCTTCAAAACCGGCAAGTCGCTCAAGTGAGTCACGGAGATCATCTCTACCGGTAACAAACCCGATGTCATCACAACCGACTTTCTTTATAACATACTGGGCGATCTCATACATGATCTGCCGGTTATCCGGAATAACCGCGTAGAATCCGGACTCTTCCGCACGTACGCTGACGACCGGAGGCAAATCCGTCGCGGAAGTAAGCTTCTCGAGAAGCTCGTAATTCAAACCGGCGTGATGCAGTGTATCCGAACACAGGATGATGCCGTCATAGTCAGAATAATTCGGGAGAGAAAGGATCTTCTTCAGTCCTTCCGCATGAAGAGGGTTCTCACTTGGAACAGAACAGTTACCGAAAACGTCTACTCTATGACCGCGCTCGATCGCACACTTCTGAATAGACAGAATGAGCTCTGACGAATAGTCGCGATACATATCTCCGATAAAAGCACAAATCTTCATAGACGCACCTCTTTTAGATAAAAAAATATTATCATAATTTTGTCCTTCTCTCAATACCTGAAGGACGTGGAGAGCCTGTCTTTACAGGATGTTTACTCTTGAAAAGAACCGGCACAAATCATAGAATTATTATCAGTCCGGATGTTCGGAAGACAATGGCATCCGGAGAAGACAGATTTTTCAGGAAGCAGGAGAAATGGGCTTTTTCAAGATAAAACGTCTTTCCAAGGAAGAGATCGACCGGAAGAATGAACCTCCGAAGCTGACGCTTCTCGAGGAGATCGGCAACTCCGTCACGCATGGCATTGGAGCGGCGCTTTCGATCGTAGCTTTTGTTCTCATGCTTCTGAAATCCGACACGTCCCTGAAAGTGATGGCCTCATGTTTCTACGGAATCTGCCTGATCCTCCTGTTCACGATGAGCTGCCTCTATCATGCGTGGAAGAACGGCCTTTTCGTTAAGAAGCTCTGGCGGCGGTTCGACTACAGTTCGATCTATCTCCTCATCGGCGGCACGTTCGCTCCGATGTGTCTCGTATACTGGGGAAACACCAAGGGCATCGTCATGTTCTGTATCCAGTGGGCCCTGATCGTCATGGGCATCACGTTCATCGGCGTCTTTGGGCCGGCACGCGTGAAGCCGCTTCACTACACGCTGTATTTCCTGATCGGCTGGAGCGGACTGCTTTTCGTCCCTGATATGGTCAAGCATGACATGTGGCTCTTTATCCTGATCCTGGGTGGCGGGATCCTCTATACGATCGGCATGATCCCGTTCGGTCTGAGACGCAAAGGTTCCCACTTCATCTGGCATATCTTCGTACTGCTCGGCGCGGCCGCCCAGTGGCTCGGTATTTATCTTTTCGTGTACTGATCCTTTTGTTCCAAAAGCACTATTCCGCCCTACTTAAATGAAAAACTAAATTAGT
>DBYF01000049.1:0-11056 GCA_002310155.1 Mageeibacillus sp. UBA1193
TCTTACCCGTACGTACACGACCATGACAAGATCGATGTTTCCATCGAGAAGATCAAGGACTACGCCGAGGATTCCATCCCGGTATTAAGTGAAGACAATGTAGTTCTGGGTGTTATCACATCCCAGGACATCATCGAAGTCGTAGACGATGAGATGGGTGATGACTACGCTAAGCTGGCTGGTCTTACCGCGGAGGAGGATCTGAAGGAGACTCTTCCGGAGAGCATGAAGAAGCGCCTGCCCTGGCTGGTCACGCTTCTCGTTCTCGGACTCTTCGTCTCTACGGTCGTCGGACTTTTTGAGACGGTCGTGTCTGAACTGGCGATCGTCGTGTGTTTCCAGAGCCTGATCCTGGACATGGCCGGAAACGTCGGTACCCAGTCGCTCGCTGTAACGATCCGTGTTCTGATGGATGAACATCTGAAAACCAGCGAGAAAGTAAAGTTCGCGCTGAAGGAAATGCGTGTCGGATTCTTTAACGGCATGCTCCTCGGAACGCTCGCCTTCGCGGGAATCGGACTTTATGTCACGGCATTCAAGCACTATCCGGTAGGATTCTCCTTCGCGGTAGCGGCCTGTGTCGGCGGATCCCTGTGGCTCGCTATGATCGTCAGTAGTCTGGTCGGGACGCTCGTTCCGATGTTCTTCCATAAGATCAAGGTCGACCCGGCTGTCGCGTCCGGTCCTCTTATTACGACAGTAAACGACCTGGTCGCTGTCGTTACCTACTATGGATGCGCATGGATCTTCCTGATCAACCTGTTCCATACTGTCGCTTGAACTAGCTGAGAAGTATGACCGCAGTATCTGGTCACAAACCGG
The DNA here is from genome assembly GCA_002310155.1 of Mageeibacillus sp. UBA1193. Classification (GTDB taxonomy): domain Bacteria; phylum Bacillota; class Clostridia; order Saccharofermentanales; family Saccharofermentanaceae; genus Scatonaster. The sequence goes on from DBYF01000049.1 coordinate 823, forward strand.
ACGCGGGAACTGAAAAAGAGTAGAAAAAGAGGCTGCCTCCGAGATTTCGGAGACAGCCTTTTGTTTTACTTTGATAGTGCTGCCCGATCAGAAGATCAGAGAAGGATGATACCGAGGATCTCTTTCTTCATGGACTTGAGCTTACTGATCTCATCCGCGAGGGCTTCCAGCTGGGATTCGTTTCTCTTTTCAACAAGGATCACGTGTGTGTACTTGTCGAGTGCTTTTACCGCCTTGGCATCAGAAAGGATGTTGCCGGCATAAGCGACCTTGTTGTTCAGAGTTTCCTTCAGGGAAGTGAGTGCCGGATCATTTCCTTCGATGGAGCCGACCATGCAGTTGGATGTGGCACCGTTGATCTCAGCGATCGCCTGAGTATTCGCAGCGATAGCGGAAATGATGTCGCCCTCAGCATAGACCGGGTCGCCCTCGAGTCTCTTGATGGTCTTTCCGAAAAGATACTTCTTCTTGGAAGGAACGACACCGATCAGCGGGTAAGAATAGCGGCTGGTGATGCTGTTTCTGTTTCTGATCTTTCCGCCGAGGAGATACTTCGCATAAACAAATACACATGCAAGAACGAATCCGAGGAAACCGCCGACCAGACCGTACTTGATCAGGCTTCTCTTGCCGGACTGTGACTTCTCGGCATTGGCCTTGCTGGACTTTGCCTTGGAAAGGTCTTTGTTCAGAGTTTCCAGTTCAGTTCTTGCTGTGACGAGCTTCTTATTGTTTTCATCGATGCGCTGGTTCAGAGTATCGATAGAATCCATATCCACGGAAAGGTTCTTCTCGGCAAGAAGGATCTTCGAATCCGTCTGGGCATGACTCTCATAGATGGGCCAGTTGACTTCATAACCACTGGTTTGGTTGAGGATGGTCATTGTGTATTCGGAATTATATCCAGAGACGATCTTTCTGAGTTCGCCGTAGAGATAATCAGCGGCTTTCTTTGCAAGATCGGCGTCAGTGTAGAATACTTCCAGACGGCAGTAAGCATCCTTGTAATTCGTTACTCTGATCAGCTCATCCACATACTGGAGATCCGCGTCAGTTCCGAGGATCTTCTTGACTTCCTTGATCACGTCATCCGAGAACGGGCAGGCAGAAGTGCACAGATCTGCTGCACGGCGCATCTCATTATCTTTATATGCGGCAACGTCTTCCGTTACAGTCTCCGGAACCGGTACATCGATAGAAAAAGAGATTTTGGCGGTTCCGCAGTTCATCGGATCGATAGAATAGAAAATGCTGTTCTCAATGTATTCTTTTCCCTCTTTGGTGCGGACGAGCTCATTCTCGATACGGCTTTCCATGGAGGGGATCTCCACATCACGGATCGTTGAGTTCGCTTTTTCCAGGTTTTTGATGGTGAGTTCTTTATCAGAGATTTCGTTTTCCTTAAGCGTGATCTTCGTCGCGTAGGAATCGTTTACAGTAGTATGTCTGGCTTTATAGACGCCGTATGCGCCTAAGAGGGCGCCAAAGAATGCTGTTACAACGGCGATCCAAACGATCGATTTTAAGAATGAAGCAAAAATATCCTGAATCCTGATTGAAACTTCTTTGTTTTCCATAAATATCTCCTGAGATAAAATGCCCGTGAAAGGCGCTCTTAAGTAGTATATCGCCGAAGCAAGGCATGTCAATGAATTTACGCTTAAATCATTATAACATATCAGTCACTTTCACTATTCTTTCAATGCTGTCACAATTTCATCAGATCTGTTACATGATTGTCCGAAGAAAAGACTTGCGCCTCAGGGGTTGACAAACGTTTCTCCGCAGAGTAATCTAACGACAAATTGAATATGAAAAGCGATGACGAAGAGAAGTAGTCGGTTTTATCGCTCACAGCGAGCGGGGGACGGTGGGAGCCCTGCAGAGTGAACTCCGATGAATAACACTTCCGAGCTGCAAAATGAAATGCCGAAGGCGGCGTACGACAGTTAGCCGCAAGACGCAAAGTAGTGGAAGCCGATCAGCCGCGCGTCAGGCGGCAGGGTTTGATAGAACCCGGTAGAGGTGGCTGTTATATAACAGCAATTCAGGTGGTACCGCGATTGATTGATCGTCCTGAAGCAGAAGGAATGCTTCGGGGCGTTTTTGTTTTCCCGGACTTTTCGAAAAGCACTATCGGAAAGCAGCGCACGACAAAAATGGTGCACGGCAAAGGAGGAAAAGAAGATGGACATTTTAGACGTAAGAGAGATCTTCAGAAACAGAGACCAGTATCTCGGTAAAGAAGTGACAGTCGGCGGATGGGTCAGATCGGTACGTGATTCCAAGACATTCGGATTTATCGTACTGCATGACGGTACATTCTTTGAGCCGATCCAGATCGTATATCACGATAAGCTCGATAATTTCGACAAGATCAGTAAGACGAATGTCGGTGCGGCCCTGATCGTTACCGGTACTCTGGTAGCTACTCCGGAAGCTAAGCAGCCGTTCGAGATCCAGGCAACGGAAGTTGTTCTGGAAGGTGACTCCACACCGGATTATCCGCTGCAGAAGAAGCGTCACAGCATCGAGTATCTCAGAACGATCACACATCTGCGTCCGAGAACGAACCTGTTCCAGGCGGTCTTCAGAGTAAGATCCCTCTGCGCATACGCGATCCACAGATTCTTCCAGGAGAGAGATTTCGTATATGTACATACTCCGCTGATCACAGGTTCCGACTGCGAGGGTGCCGGTGAGATGTTCCAGGTTACCACACTGGATCTCAACAACATCCCGAAGCTCGAGGATGGCTCCATCGATTACAGCCAGGACTTCTTCAACAAGCCGACAAACCTTACGGTTTCCGGTCAGTTGAACGGTGAGACCTTCGCGATGGCATTTAAGAACATCTACACATTCGGACCGACGTTCCGTGCCGAAAATTCGAACACGACACGTCATGCCGCGGAGTTCTGGATGATCGAGCCTGAGATCGCTTTTGCTGATCTGAAGGACGACATGATCCTGGCGGAGTCCATGATCAAGTACATCATCAACTTCGTACTGGAGAACGCTCCGGAAGAGATGAAGTTCTTCAACGATTTCGTAGATAAGGGCCTGATCGAAAGACTGCAGCACGTAGCTTCTTCCGACTTCGGTCACGTAACCTACACCGAGGCGATCGAGATCCTCGAGAAGGTAAACGACAAGTTCGAGTACAAGGTATCCTGGGGCTGCGATCTTCAGACCGAGCACGAGAGATATCTCACCGAGGAAGTCTTCAAGAAGCCGGTATTCGTTACGGACTATCCGAAGGAGATCAAGGCTTTCTACATGAAGCTCAACGAAGACGGAAAGACAGTTGCCGCTATGGACTGCCTCGTTCCGGGCATCGGCGAGATCATCGGCGGATCCCAGCGTGAAGACGACTACGACAAGCTCGCTTCCCGCATCACGGAGCTCGGCATGAAGCCGGAGGACTACGGATTCTATATGGATCTTCGTAAGTTCGGTTCCGCAAGACATGCAGGTTTCGGTCTCGGCTTCGAGCGCTGCGTAATGTACCTCACAGGTGTCAGCAACATCCGTGACGTCATCCCGTTCCCGAGAACGGTAAACAACTGCGAACTGTAATAACTGAACTGCCCCACGAGGGCGAGTGCTTTTGTATAAGAAAACGAATAATAAAGGAGTGTTGAAAAATGGGTACGATCATTATTCCGGACGGCTATAAGAGCCCGCAAACGATCCGCGAAACTGAAGTCGCGATCAAGGAAGTTAAAGACTATTTCGAGAGAGCTCTCTCTGATGCTCTCAACCTGACACGTGTGTCAGCGCCGCTTTTCGTAAAGCCGGAGACAGGACTCAATGACAACCTCAACGGCGTAGAAAGACCGGTCGCTTTCGGTATCAAGGAACTGAACGAGAAGGAAGTCGAGATCGTTCACTCCCTCGCGAAGTGGAAGAGAATGGCGCTCTGCAAGTACGGTTTCAACCCGGGCGAAGGCCTCTATACCGATATGACGGCGATCCGTCGTGACGAAGATACAGACAACCTCCACTCGATCTATGTTGACCAGTGGGACTGGGAGAAGATCATCACGAAAGAGCAGAGAAACATCGAGACTCTAAAAGAGACTGTTTTCCGCATCTACATGGCGATCAAGCAGACCGAGTACTATATGTGCGGTAAGTATCATTTTATGGACCCGTTCCTGCCGAACGAGATCCACTTCGTTACCACACAGGAACTCGAGGACATGTATCCGGACAAGACACCGAAGGAGAGAGAGACGCTCATCACGAAAGAGTATGGCGCGGTATTCCTCATGCAGATCGGTGGCGCTCTGAAATCCGGAAAGCCGCATGACGGCCGTGCTCCGGACTATGATGACTGGTCCCTGAACGGAGATATCCTCGTGTACTATCCGGTACTGGGATGCTCCCTCGAGCTTTCCTCCATGGGTATCCGTGTTGACGAAGAAGCCATGGCGAAGCAGCTTAAGATCGCAGGTTGCGAAGAGAGAGCAGAACTGCCGTTCCAGAAGGATGTACTTTCCTGCAAGGTTCCGTACACCATCGGCGGCGGTATCGGTCAGTCCCGTATCTGCATGTTCTTCCTGCAGAGAGCACACATCGGCGAAGTTCAGTCTTCGATCTGGCCGGAGGACGTAGTCGAGAAAGCGGCTGCGCACGGTGTTAATCTTCTTTAATAGCTGAATCACTGAATAAGAGACGGAAGCCCTGCGATGAATGCGCGGGGCTTCTTTTTTGCGGATGGGTTTCGGATAGTGCTTTCTACTCAGATCGAGTTCGCGATGTGGATGATGATCACGATGCCGATCTGCGCGAAAAGATAGAAGAGAAGGTAGCTTACCGCCAGCATATTGAAGGTGGCATTGTCGGTGAGCATGAGGTCGTTTTTGAGGGAAACATAGTGCGTGATACCCATGACGACCAGCGCGACAAAGATCAATGTAAATGCACCCTGTGTGCCGATCAGAACAGAGAAGAAGATCAGAATGTCGGTGAAGCACATATAGATCGATGACATCGAAACGGTATCCAGTGCCCGTAGGAACGGGAGTTTGCGGTTGGCAAACCTCGACAGTGCGACGAAGCATGCAGCCAGGATAATTACACATGCCCAGAGCACCGCGAAGACTGTTCCGAATGCGATGAGCGGGTGATCAGAGAACAGATCGGTCTTGCCGAACATCAGCGAAAGCAGCATCCCCAGGAACGGAGAGTTGGACTGGTAAGTAAAGATGACCATCAGCGAAGTGAAAGCCGCGAAGATCGTGTTGATGATCAGGATCTTCGGGATCGATACGACCTGTGAACGGTTCTGGATCGTGCTGACCGGATGCCAGATGTAATTCATGACAGGGCGGAGAAGCTTCGAAAGAGAAGGGAAGCGGGAGCGCACCTGATCGATAAAGCTGGCGAAAGAGAAGCGGCACTGGGAATTTCCGGATGCGGAATCCGCACGGTTCCAGACCTGCCTGGTCTTCTTCGCTTTCTTCGTATACTGGTTGGGGTCGGCACTGCATGAGGAATAATCCGGCGGTGTCGCTGACGCGCCGGAAGATGTGCCGGCATTCGAAGAAGCAGATGCGGAAGATGTATCCGCGCTTCCTTTACCGGCAGAAGATGAGCCTCGGCAGGAGCATCTCTGTCCCGCGGCGAGTTCTTTTCCACAATAAAAACAGGTTTTTGCCATAAGATCTGATTCCGACCTTTACCGCTCAATATATTTTGAGGTAAATACCCCGTAATTTCAGGTGTTTCGACTACACACAACCTCGCTAGTAATGTATAATACGGGATAGATGTTATCAATTTGTGTCGAAACGTGATTTATTTGACAAATTTCATTCATGATTCGGCCGAAAGGGCGAAAAAGTGGGCGAAGAAAAAACTTCCCGCAAAGAAAAAGAGACGAAAAACAAGGCGAAGGATCAGTTCGAATACGGCTGTGTTCCCAGCTGGTTCTGGTATTCGTTTTTCGGTGGTGTGATCGCCGCGAGTATTCTCCGTCCTGCTTTCGGAATGAAACTGAAAACAGATAAGAAGATCAAGGATCTTCCCGGTCCGATGGTCATCGTCGGGAATCACCCTTCGTTTATCGATCCCGCCATCATGGGCATGGCGCTGAAAGGCCGCCCGATCAATTTCGTGGCGGGTGAATTCCTATTCAGAAAACCTGTTTTCGGACGCATTATCACGAAGGGCGGATGTATCCCGAAAGCCCAGTTCAGAAATGATCTGCGCACGGTCCGCGCCATGATGAGAGTCCTCGGAAGAGGCGGCGTCCTGGGCATCTTCCCGGAGGGGACACGCTTTACCGACGGACGGTCGATCGCATTTGAATCGGGACTCGCGTCCATCATTAAGAAGACAGGATCGACTGTCGTCATCTTCCGTTCGCACGGCGCCTATATGACATGGCCGAGATGGAGCCAGAGCTCGTGGAGAAAAGGCCGCATCACGGCGGAATTTACGGATATCCTTCCGGCAGAAAAAGTGAAGGAACTGAGCGTCGATGAGATCCATCAGTTCATGAGAGAGCGACTCGACTATAACGAGTACGAATACTTCGCTGAACATCCGCAGGTCTTTAAGTCCAAGGGGATCGCTGCCGGTATGCAGAATATCGCGAATATCTGCCCGAGATGTGAGGGCATGAATACGACTTATATTGCAGATGGAAAACGTGATTCCACTCTTCCGAAGGATGCAAGAAAGAAGAAAAACCTTCTTGTGTGCAGCGCCTGCGGGAACCGCGTCATCGTAAATAGCAGAGGCTTCTTCGAGCCGGCAGGAAAAGAGGACAAGTGCTTCCCGGATCTGCATCAGTGGGCGAAGTGGGAGAAGACCATCTACGAGAAAAAAGCGTCGGAAGAGGGATTTGCGATCTCCGAGAAAGTTTCGATCTTTAAGCTCTGCGGTGAGCGTGATCAGGCGAAAGTCGGTGAAGGCGTACTTACTGTCAAAGACGGCGTGATCACTTACGAAGGCACGGAATGTGCACCGGAAGAAGGGATCATCTATAAGAAGGGCAAGCCCATCAGTAAACATAGAGACAGAGACATCTCAAAGTCGGCAAAGCCTGTTACCAGGACATTCCAGATCCAGGGCCTCAAGGGCATGCTGATGGACTACGGCAGATTCATGGAACTTTACGATCCGAGAGATGGCGCGTACCGCTTTGTCCCTGAGAACATCCAGCGCCTCTACGAGTTCCAGAGTTCAATCATGGCGATCAAGGATCAGTTGGATTCCTGAAGATCGAAGATGTGGTCATAGATGAGATCGATGTTCTCATCTGAATACTCGATCTCCGAAGAAAACATACGTGACAGCTCGACCTGGTCTTCCACGCTAAAAGCACCCGTCTCCTTATACTTGCATGCACCGAGATAGCGGATCAGCTTCATGCTGAGGACGGAGAACTCAATGCACAGAGCGGCTTCGTCATCGAGCGGATCTTCACCGAGATGACGGTAGATCAGGTACCACAGGATGTTTTCATATTCGAAGGTGCGGTCTTCTTTCTCCATATACTTCTCAAAAGCATCCAGATCTTCCCCGAAAAGAACAGAATCCTTCAGTTTGTTCAGTTCGATGCCCCATGCGGGATCGAGCTGTTCGAGTCCTCCGAGGAAAGCGCCCCAGTGGGAAAAATCAGACGGAACTGACGGGATGACCGGTGAAACGGCGGACGCAGACAGCAGAGAGAAGATGCCGTTGATACGGGCATCCAGGGACTTCGTCCGGTCCTGAAGGAGAGAGAAGATCTTCGAACGGAGATCATCCGTCTCCGGAAGGCCGATCAGGCGGATCGGATCACGGTGGGAAAACAGCATGCGGGCGGCCTCTTCGCAGCAGAGTCCGTATCCCATCTCCATATGGTCAGAAAAGTCTTTATAGAATCTCGGGTGCTCGGTGCAGATCTCGCTGAGAGAATCCTCGCCGAGACCGAGGATCAGTTCGCAGAGGTTGTCGGAATTAAGAAAAGGGCAGCGTTCATTCTCAGCCATAACGAAGTGAGCTTGAGGCTCATCCTCAGAAGGCGGGCAGATGCAGGACTGGAGCTTCTCGCCGGTTGGCCCTGTCACGGTCTTATACATCTCATATGTGTCATCATCGATGTCGATCTCCCAGCCGACGCAGCAGCTGTGGCGGCATTTCCCGGCGATACACTGAAATCCGATCGAATAATCGGGCATGACGATGCCCTGTACTTCATTATCCATGGTCATTCCTCCCGAGAAGAAATGTACTGCGAATACGAGTGCTTTTCAAGAAGAGAAATGAAGATCGGGAAGATTTTGCAACAGATCCGTTTTTTCTTTCGTCTTATTTCACGAAGGCGGAAATGAGCAGCCTTTTCGAATACGTAATCGAGAGAATAAAAAACGTAAACTGAGGAGAAGAATAAAATGAAAAGGACAAATAAGACGATATTAACCGCGCTTCTGGCAGCTGCCATCATGGTCAGCGCCAGCGGATGCAAGAAAAAGACAGCGGACCCGAAGATCGGTGCCGGAGAAAAGGTTTCTGTAGAGACCACTTCCGGTGAACAGTCGGGTAATGGTGAAGTTAAAGGTGCACAGAAGACCCCGAACCTGGTCGGAAATCCGGACAAAAACAGGATCTCCAGGCAGGGCGTAATGCCTAATTCTGACGTGAAGGATCCGGTCATTGCCGATATGCGAAGCGCATACTCTGTCATCAACTGGCAGGGATACAGCAAGATCGTATCCGGCTCGGAATTTACGGTCGAGCCGCTGATCAGTGACAAATACGAGACAAATGCTCCGGATGAGATCGTGATGTATGTGTTTGCATATAGCGATGATTACGCATGGAACACCGATGATGCTTACGCGAGGATCGTAGGATCTCCGATAAACGCGATCGTTGACCAGGAGTACAACACCGTCCACACGTACTGGATCAAGGGCAACCTCCCGCAGGATATGCCGACCGGAAAATACACGATGGTCTTCGTCCTTCCGAACGGAACCGTCGACTCCATGGTCGATTTCAACCTGTGCCAGCCGGACGAGGCACCGACTCCGGTCCCGCTTGGATAAGGACCGTATAACCCAGCTTTCCGAGGAGAAAGGAAACCTTTCTTAGGTTATAACAGGCAGCGCATCACCTCCCTCCAGATGCGCTGCTTTTCTTATAAATATAAATTGAAACCGCGCGCGGATGCGAGTATAATAGTAAGGCTTGAACAACAAGTAATTTTCTTAAGGAGTGTGAACATTATGGCAATGGTTCAGAAGAAAAATGTCGAAGATTTAAACGTTTCCGGCAAAAGAGTAATCGTTCGTGTGGACTTTAACGTACCGCTCGACAAGAAGACAGGTGAAATTACAGACGATAAGAGAATCAAGGGTGCTCTCCCGACGATCAAGTATCTCGTAGATAATGGTGCGAAGGTAATCCTCGTTTCCCACCTCGGTCGCCCGAAGAATGGACCGGAGCCGGCATTCTCCATGAAGCCTGCTGCTGACCGTCTCGCTGAGCTCATCGGTAAGCCGGTAACACTGGCTGCTGACGTTATCGGTGAAGATGCTAAGGCTAAGGCTGCTGCTCTCCAGGATGGCGAGATCCTCATGCTCGAGAACGTCCGTTTCCACAAAGAAGAAACAAAGAATGATCCGAAGTTCGCTGCAGAGCTCGCTTCCATGGCTGACCTCTATGTCAACGATGCTTTCGGTACAGCACATCGTGCACATGCTTCCACAGCAGGTCTTGCAAACTTCCTTCCGTCCGCTTCCGGTTACCTGATCGAGAAAGAGATCAAGTTCATCGGCGGTGCTCTCGCTAACCCGGAGCGTCCGTTCGTTGCTATCCTCGGTGGTTCCAAGGTTTCCGATAAGATCGGCGTAATCGAGAATCTCATCGACAAGGCTGATACGATCATCATCGGTGGTGGTATGGCTTACACATTCGCAGCTGCTCAGGGCGGTTCCATCGGTACTTCCCTCTGTGAGCCGGATAAGTTCGATCTTGCAAAAGAACTCATCGCTAAGGCTGAGGCTAAGGGCGTTAAGCTCCTGACACCTGTTGACACAGTTGCTGCTGATGCATTTGATGCAAACGCTAACTCCCAGGTAGTAGATACCATGGCTATCCCGGATGGCTGGATGGGTCTGGATATCGGACCGAAGACCATCGAACTGTTCTCTGCTGAGATCAAGGCTGCTAAGACTGTTATCTGGAATGGTCCTGCAGGCGTATTCGAGTTCGAGAAGTTCGCAGTTGGTAC
>DBYF01000049.1:11114-13436 GCA_002310155.1 Mageeibacillus sp. UBA1193
CTCGGCTATGCTGATAAGGTAACTCACATCTCCACAGGCGGCGGCGCTTCCCTCGAGTTCATCGAAGGTAAGGTTCTCCCGGGTATCGATTGCCTGAACGACAAGGAGATCGGCAGAACATTCGCTGCCGGTAACTGGAAGATGAACTGCGGTATCCCGGCGGATGCTGTTAAGCTCATCGAAGAACTGAAGCCGCTCGTTAAGGACGCTACAGCAAGAATCGCTCTCGGCGTTCCGGCTACTGCACTCGCAGCTGCTGTTGAGGCTACAGCTTACACAAACATCAAGATCGCTGCTCAGAACTGCCACTTCGAAGAGAAGGGTGCTTTCACAGGCGAGATCTCCCCGCTCTGGCTCGCTAAGATGGGCGTTACATACTGCATCATCGGTCACTCCGAGCGTCGTGAGTACAACGCTGAGACAGACGAGACAGTTAACAAGAAGGCTCTGGCTCTTCTGAAGTACGGCGTTAAGCCGATCATCTGCTGCGGTGAGTCTCTGGCTCAGCGTGAGGCAGGCGAGACATTTGACTGGATCAAGGGTCAGATCGTTGGCGCTTTCAAGGATATCCCTGCTTCCAAGCTCTGCCAGATCACGATCGCTTATGAGCCGATCTGGGCTATCGGAACAGGCAAGACAGCTACAGACGAGCAGGCTGAAGAAGTTTGCAAGTTCATCCGTGGCGTCATCGCTGAGCTCTACTGCGAGAAGTGCGCTGAGGCGATCACGATCCAGTACGGCGGATCCTGCAACGCAGGTAATGCTGCAGGCCTCTTCGCTCAGGCTGACATCAACGGCGGTCTCGTTGGCGGTGCTTCCCTGAAGGCTCAGGACTTCTCCGTCATCTGCAACGCTGCAAAGTAATTCATTGCCATAAGAACTGATATAGTTTCTACGAAGGACTGATTTCCGCAAGGGAGTCAGTCCTTTCTTTTCATGCTATAATGAGGACGAATGAAAGTCCCGCGGGACGAGTGCTTCTCGAAAAGCACCCGTAAGTACGATCCGCGGGTACAAGATAAAGGAGTGTGAAGTATGGGCTTCTGGGATATCATATATTACTTCGGTTTCGCTCTGGCCATTATCATGGCGGTCGTCAGCTTGATCTGCAGCGCGAACTGTAAGCGTGCGTTTAGTAAATATTCAAAGGTCATGGCCAGAAACGGAATGACAGGCGCGGATGCGGCACAGCGCATCCTGAGTGCTTATGGCGTAAACGACGTCACGATCCAGCACATCAGCGGTGACCTTACCGATAACTACAACCCGAAGGACAAGACACTGAATCTTTCGGATTCTGTAATTGCCAGTTCTTCGATCGCGGCAATCGGCGTTGCGGCACATGAGTGCGGACACGCGATCCAGCACAATATCGGATTCGTTCCAAACAAGATCCGTTCTGCGCTCGTTCCGGGTGCGAATATCGGATCCCGTTTCGGACCTATTCTTGCGATCATCGGCGTCATGCTGATGGGTTACCTCGAGTATTCCGATGGAACCGGAGTCGAAAGAGGCGGCATCGGATACACGATCTTCTTCATCGGTATTGTGATCTTCTCGCTGGCTGTGCTTTTCTATCTGGTAACTCTCCCGGTCGAGCTCGACGCATCGAGAAGAGCCCTGAAGATCCTGAAGAACGACGGACTTCTGGTCGGTGATGAACTTGCCGGAGCAAGAAGCGTACTGTCCGCCGCAGCGATGACTTATGTTGCTGCCGCACTTTCCGCGATCCTGACACTCCTTCGTCTGATCTCTATGGCACACCGCAGGGATTAAGATAGAAGAGAGAAAAAGCGGCGAGTGATTGTCTCAAAACCATCGTAAGGCTTTATTGTAAGACGGCCTTTGACACTTTGAGTGAATAAAATGTAGAAATGACCAATGGACCCTCTCCGTTGGTCATTTTGCTATACAAACCCAAGCTCACGACCAATATAATCGCTTCCAATGCGTGATTTTCACAATATTGGTCATTTTGTTTGACGTTTTTCTTAAAGCAGTCAACAATCTGACCAATACGTTGCTTTTTGAGGGGATTTTGAGTAGTCATTAGTCACATTCTTTGCGAGTATGCATAGAATGACCAATGAAACGGACTGATTTGTTATTCGAATCGAAAAGAACTTGTGGTGACTAGCATGCGAATGCATAATAACCAGGCCTCTACTCAAATAGAAAGGAGTCATCTCGTTATTCCGAGATGACATCTTTGCAGGACTTCTCGTGATGTTTGAAACATTTTTTACTTATATAAGAATTGCCTATGGGAAAAGCGTTTTCCCGAATTGCGCCATTATTTACAAAACCACTCATATAAAATAT
>DBYF01000082.1 GCA_002310155.1 Mageeibacillus sp. UBA1193
TCGTTGACTTCATCTTCGTTACGAATGAGGAATTCGGTCTCTCCGGAGGTCTTCTTCAGATACTCGAGCATCTGGTCTGCGAGATCCGGTCCGTTCGGGCGCAGCACGCAGGTCCTCCCATCTTTTAATGTGATCGTTTTTTCCGGGAAATGCATATCGCGCCACCTCGTTTCTTTCGTATTTTCTTTCATTGTAGTCATCGGAAAAGGGCCCGACAAGTAGTCTTGTGGTATAAACAGGAAGGCCTTCGGACATGTTATACTGAATTCAGTTCTGACACGAAGGTAGTTACAGTTATGGATAAATATGAGATGACAAATACGATCACGCCGGAAGATTATCTGGCGATGCGCGCGGCCGTCGGCTGGAGTGTTTTTCCCGTCGAACAGGCTATCGCAGGACTTAGCAATTCCTATGTCTGGTGTATCCGTGATGAGGGCCGTCCGATCGCCATCGGAAGAGCGATCTGGGATCACGGGTATGTGATCTATATCGCGGATGTCATCGTCCTTCCCGAGTATCAGGGACAGGGGCTCGGGCGTGTCCTGATGGAGAGCATCATGGCATTCATCCACGAGCAGCTGAAGCCCGGATACCGCTTCATGGTGAGCCTTCTGGCTGCTAAAGGGAAAGAAGAGTTCTATCAGAAATTCGGATTTGAAACCCGTCCGAATGAGACGGTCGGCGCGGGCATGCACCAGTGGCTCGTCAACGAGAAGAGTGAATAATCGGAAGATGAGGAAATAGACGTGGTGGAGAAAACGGAACCGAAAACACTTTATGTATCCGACCTGGACGGAACGCTGATGAGAAATGACGAGACGCTGTCCGAGAACACGGTACGCATCATCAACGGCCTTGTCGAAAGAGGTCTGGATTTTACATACGCGACGGCACGCTCGGTCGAGAGCGCGCGGCCGATCGCAGGAGGGCTGAAACTGAAGCTTCCTGTCGTTACGAGAAACGGCGCGGTCCTGGCGGACAATGCAACCGGTAAGCACATCAGGAAAGCGGTTTTCACCGATGAGGAAGTTGCTCTCCTTAAATCCCTTCTCACGGACATTCCGTACTGCGGTTATGTCTCCTGCTTTATCGGAGAAGAGATGATCCGTACTACGATGTCGGGAGAACATACCGTGGGTCTTCAGGGCTATCTCGACTACTATAAGGGCGATCCGACCATGAAGTACATGGACTCCTATGATGAAATGTTCTGCGGTCTTCCGGGGTATGTCACCTGCATCGGAGAGAAGGAGGAGATCGAGCCGATCTACGACCGTGTCCGTGCGTATGACTGCTGGGAATGTATTTTCCAGAAGGATACGTATCGTGACGAATTCTGGCTTGAGATCTGCCCGAAGAACTGCACGAAAGCGAAGTCGCTTCTGAAGCTGAAAGAGGATCTGGGATATGACCGGTTAGTGGTTTTCGGGGACTCCCTGAATGACGTATCCATGTTTAAGATCGCGGACGAAGCCTACGCAGTCTCCAATGCCCGTGATGAGGTAAAAGCACTCGCCACCGCGGTGATCGGATGTAATGAAGAAGACGCGGTCGCCCACTTCCTGGAAGGGAGAATATCCGAATGGGAAAGTGGTACGATGTGATTGTACGTTGAAAGAATTAGGAGGATCGGAACATGTTAGAAGGATTGGATCTTACGAAGCTTTATGACACAGAGGACAAATACGCTCAAAAGTACATTTTTGGTGAGCTGACGGCTGAGCTAATTTCGCGGGCGGAGGCCAATATCGGATACAAACTTCCGAAGTCCTATATCGAATTACTGCGCTTTCAGAATGGCGGATTTATCGGTGATGACATTGACAGCTGGCTCACCGCGATCTACGGCATCGGACCGGAACCGAGCACTCCGAACAGCCTCGAAGATATGTTTCCGAACTGGATAGAAGAATGGGAATATCCGAATATCGGAATTCCTTTCGGCGAGACACAGTCCGGCGGTCATGATATGTACTTCATGGATCTCAGAAACCTCGATGAAGACGGAGAACCGGCCATCGTACTCGTGGATGTCGAAATGGATCCGGAGGGTCAGATCACACCGGTTGCGAAGAACCTGAGAGAATTCATCGAAAAACTATTGAATGGAGAACTGAACGAATGAAAGTTGATAAATATGTAAAAGGTGCAGTACGGCAGTTTGCGTACTGGTTTGCGCATGGCACGATCGGCGGAAACCTGCTTTCCGGGATCGACTATCTGGAAGATATTCAGGAAGAGAGTTCTTTTGCAGAGGCGGCTTTCATCGTCTTCATGAACCATCTCAAATACGACGAGACAGGTGTCACGAATTATAAGGAAGCGGAATTCCGCGCGGCGCAGTACGTCCGCAGTTATTGCGATCCTTCCTACACGGTAGAACCGCCGTTTGAACCTTGGGAAACTGAGGGCGATCCGGTAAGTTCCGAGAACTGGAACAGGTGATGATATGGTAATTCTGGTTACAGGCGCATCCCACACGGGGAAAACAGTCCTCGCGCAGCGGATGCT
>DBYF01000108.1 GCA_002310155.1 Mageeibacillus sp. UBA1193
CTGGCGATGGGCTTCCTCGGACCGGAAGATACGATCCCGTCCGCACTGAAACTTGACCGCGACGGAAGATCTAATGTATCTGCCGAGTTCGGTAAGTTCCAGACGAATGTCGATGGTGTATTTGCTGCAGGCGACATGAGAAGGGGACAGTCCCTCGTTGTCTGGGCACTGACCGAAGGCCGCGGTGCGGCAAGAGAGTGCGACAAGTATCTTCGCGGCGGACAGGGCGTTCTGCCGTAAGGACGAGTGCTTTTCAAAAAGAAACAAAGTGCTTCCGGAAAACCGGAGGCACTTTTTGTTATCCTTTCAGTATAAAAGTGATAATTCGACGATATGTTTTTCCTCGTGTTAGGATATACTTGTTCTTACTACTCTACGAAGGCAGGTGATCGAGATGGAACAGGATAAGCGTCTGGTATTTGATACTATTCCGGAGAAGTTCGATAAGTGGAGATGTAAGTACAGTCCCGAACTGTTCGAACACATCGTAAAGGTCAGTGATCTTGGTCCGGGAAAGACATGCCTGGAGATCGGACCGGGTACCGGTCAGGCATCGGATTTCGCGATCGATAGCGGATGTGATTATATGGCGATCGAGCTGGGCGAACACCTCGCGCAGAAGATGAAGGAGAAGTATTCTTCCTGTCCGAATTTCAGCATCGTGAACGCGGACTTTGAGACCTATGATTTCGGAGATAAAAAGTTCGATCTGATCTTTTCCGCGGCGACGATCCAGTGGATCAAGGAAGATGTTGCGTATACCCGTGTACGTGATCTTCTGAAGGACGGCGGCATCCTCGCGATGTTCTTCATGAGATCGGATTACCAGAAGAATAATCCCGCGCTCTATGAAGATATCCAGAAGGTATATTCGGAGTACTTCGTGACGGATCAGCCGTACACGCAGAAGTTCGATTACAGAAACGGCACGAGCTACGGACTGAACTTCCTCGAGGAGGTCTCATTTCCGGGAAGAAGAGAGTATAACGCGGATGAGCATAACGAGTATCTCGGCACGCACTGCACACACATCACGCTCAATGAAAAGTACAGGGATCTGTTCTTCAACGGCGTGCATGATGCGGTCGTAAAGCACGGAAACAAGATCGTGTATGACGATCAGTATGTGCTGTTTCTTTATAAGAAATGATCTTCGCGAAAAGCACCCGTTTTGCGACTGAATGATGCATGAAAAAGAAGGACTGCCTCACATCTGTGAGACAGTCCTTTTGGTTTAGATCCGTTTTGCCGGGCGTGCAGGAATTAGTCCTGTGTCGGAACCGGAGTCGGTGTAGGTGTCGGAGTTGTATCCGGTGTTTTCTTCTCGCCGGAAGAATCCGGAGAGATGAGGATCGATGTCAGAGAATCATCGCCGACGATCGTTGTCGGGAGCTTACCGTCCCATCTCTCATAGTACTTGTTGCGGAGTACATTCTCATCGATGGAGTCGGAGATCGCCTTGTTGGCATCTGCTTCCGCCTGTGCTTCGATGACCTTTGCATCAGCTTTTGCTTTCGCGTTTGTCTTGGTGACGGTTGCATCCGCTTCTGCTTTCTCGATGTTCTTCTTGTTCTCGATCTGCTGTGTCTCGTAATCGATCTGAGCCTGCTGCTTCTTAGCGATCTTCTCGTCGTACTCTGCGTCGAAGGTTGCGTTGTTGATAACGACCTTGTTTACATATACGACTTCCGGACCGTACTTCTCGTCGAGGGACTTCTGGATGTTATCCTTTGCCTTCGGCTCGATGATGGAGCGGTTGGTACAGTCATTCGGAGAGAGTGTTTTGGATGTGGTCTTGATCGCGGAAGCAACCAGGGATTCATTTACAAGACCTGCCTCGTAGTTGGTTACGTTCGCGAAGATCCATGCAGACTTCTGCGGGTTGATCTGATAGGTGACTGTGATGCCCTGGAAGTTTACGGTGTTACGCTCTGAGGTCTCGGAAGAGATCGTGTTCTCATTGAACTTGATATCCTGCTGCTTGTTGTTGACCAGAACGATCTCCTGAATGAAAGGGATCTGGAAGTTGATACCGTTGTTCAGTGTCTGCTCCTCAACCTGACCGAATGTCACGCGGACGCCGGTATAACCGGTCGGGATGATGGTGAAGGAGAATGAGAAGAGTACGCAGGCGACACCGGCTACGGCTAGCGCGAGCACATACTTCTTGTTGGACGGTGCTTTTTTCACACCCTGAACGGTCGTGCCGGAAGACTGGAAGGACTTCTTGGCGACCAGTGCGACTGCACCTAGTATCAGTAATAAACCTATTACACGAAAGATATTGTTAAGCATTTTGGTTCCTCCTTTTTAAAAGAACACGCTTTATTGTTCGTGATAGATTATAGCATAGAGAAAAATGTAAATTATCAGGTTGACTTTGAAGAATCATTCGATATAATTGTTAGTGACCTAACAAAATTGTTCGGGTGCTAACTATCTCGGATGGACGATGATGTTTCTTCCGTCCGTGGATTCTTTGAAAGGGTGTTTTCAAGAAGCTATGTCCGATCCCAAAGCACTACCCGGTAAAAGCCCGGGAGGAGATACACATATCGGTCCCTATGTCCGGCATCTCAGCAAGTCGATCCGTATCGCGATCGATGAAGCACTGGACAAGGAATTTTCCAAGGCCGGTGAAACGAGACTGACGTCGGTGCAGGCGCATGTGATGGGTTACCTCAACATGCAGCACGAACTCGGAAACACCGTATATCAGAAGGATATCGAGCAGGTGTTCCACATCCAGAGAAGCACGGCGACGGGGATCCTGAAACTTCTTGAGCAGCGCGGCTCGATCCGCAGAGTAAGTGAGGAGAAGGACGCGAGGCTTAAGAGGATTGAAGTGACTGAGAAGGCACTTCAAGTCAAAAAGAGAGTCGACAGTACGATCGAGGGAGTCGAGAAGAAACTCGTTAGTGGTCTTACTGAAGATGAAATAAAGACATATATAGAACTGACAGAAAAGATGAGAGGGAATTTGGAAGAATGATTAGACGATTATTGAAATCAGTACGAGAGTACAAAAAACCGTCGATCCTCGCTCCGGTCCTTGTCTCCTGCGAAGTCGTCATGGAGGTACTGATGCCTCTTCTGATGAGTAAGCTGATCGACAAGGGTATCGAGAAGAGCAACATGAACTATGTGTGGGCGATGGGTTCGCTGCTTCTGGTGTGCATGTTCATCTCTATGGCATTCGGAGCTCTATCCGGAAGAGAAGCGGCAAAGGCCAGCGCCGGTTTTGCGAAGAACCTGCGTCATGACATGTTCCACAACCTGCAGACGTTCTCTTTTTCGAACATCGACAAGTTTAAGACAAGCAGTATCATTACAAGATTGACCACCGATGTTACAAATGTACAGAACGCATACCAGATGGTGATCCGTATCGCGGTAAGAGCCCCGATCATGCTGATCTTCGCGATGTGTGCGAGCTTCTATGTGAATCCGAAGGTCGCCCTGATCCTTCTGGGTATCGCGCCGGTCCTTCTGCTCGGACTGATCATCGTGTTCCGCTATGCGCATCCGATCTTCGTACGTATGTTTAAGAGATTCGACGTTATGAACAATGTTGTTCAGGAAAATGTAAGAGGTATCCGCGTAGTAAAGTCCTTCGTCCGTGAAGATTACGAGATCGAGAAGTTTACAACGGTATCGAATGAGATTCGTAATGACTCTGTTAAGGCTGAGCGTGCGATCAACTTCAATGCGCCGCTCATGATGGCCAGCGTATATACCGCGATGCTCCTGATCTCCTGGATCGGTGCCAAGCTTGTCGTAAACGACGAGATGACCACAGGACAGCTGACATCGATGTTCTCTTACACGATGCAGATCCTGATGAGCCTGATGATGGTGTCCATGATCATCGTTATGCTCGTTATCTCCAAGACTTCCGCCGAGCGTATCTCCGAGCTTCTCGATGAGACACCGGACATTACGAATCCGAAGAATCCCGTCATGGAAGTGAAAGACGGATCGATCGATTTCGACCATGTATTCTTCAGCTATTCCAAGAAGAAAGAGAAGAGCTGCCTGATGGATTTCGACCTTCACATCAAGTCAGGTGAGACCATCGGCATCATCGGTGGTACAGGTAGCGGCAAGTCTTCCTTCGTTCAGCTGATCCCGCGTCTTTATGATGTTACCGATGGTGATATCAAGGTCGGCGGTGTGGATGTAAGAAACTATGACCTTGACGTCATCCGTGACAACGTTGCCATGGTACTTCAGAAGAATGTCCTCTTCTCCGGAACCATCAAGGACAACCTCCGCTGGGGTAATCC
>DBYF01000098.1:0-4587 GCA_002310155.1 Mageeibacillus sp. UBA1193
CCGGATTTTACCGCACGATACACGCCATAAGACCCAAGAAGGACGGCTACAGCAGCGACAAATGCCATCACGCGGGTAACGGTCTTTCCGTTGTTCTCTTTCTTCTTCGGGCTCACTTCCCGGATCACTCCATGATCCGGCAGATCTGAAAGTACCTGATCCACTTTGGCATTTACAATATCCGGAATCAGCACATTCTCTTCAAATAAATTCTTGTCACTCATTTATCATTTCTCCTTGAAAATCACTGTTGTAGTATCTGGCAAGTTTCTTTCTTGCCCGCTGCAACCGTGTCGTGACTGCGCTCTTACTGATATTCAGGATCTGCGCAATTTCTTTCGTTTCGAACTCGTGCACATAATAGAGGATCACCACAGGACGGTATTTCTCATCGAGAAGGCTCAGTGCCTCCTTAAGTTCGAGATTGTACTCATCTGTGACTGCGGGTTCCTCCCATTCTGAAAGGTCCGTAAAACGTTTCTTTTCTTTTATGATTGCATAGCAGTGATTGATCAGTATCTTTGTCATCCATGTTTTGAAATACCGTTCTTCCCGAAGTCCTGTGATCTTCTCCCAGCAGGTGAGAATGGTATCCTGCATCGCATCGGCGACATCCTCGTCATTCATAAGAATGGCCAGTGCGACTTTATACATGTACTGTTTATTCAACTGAATCAGACTTGCAAAAGCTTCTTTATCGTTTTTCTTTGCAGCAATCACCAACTGCTGTTCTTCAGTGGTGGTCATCGACGCCTCCTTCTTCTCAACTTAATGAAATAAGCGCTTTTTTCGATATACCCATTAGATAAATTATAAACGTGTTTGGTCACACATCTGAGAAAAATATTTTCAGCCGCCGGTCTTGTATGAAAAAGGCTGTGTATTTTCGGGATCCCCCGGTAAATACACAGCCTTACTGATTACTTAATATTTTTAGATCAGATCACTTCAGGAAGCCGTTGATGATCTGCTCCTCAGCTTCCGCCTCCGTAAGACCCAGCGTCATAAGCTTGATGAGCTGCTCACCCGCGATCTTACCGATGGCCGCCTCATGTACGAGCGCCGCATCGACATTGTTCGCCTCGAGTCCCGGAACTGCCAGGATACGGCCGTTATCCATGATGATCGCATCGCACTCGGTGTGACCGGAGCATGCGGTGTTACCATTCAGGACCGCATCGAACTTCTGATAGGAATCATCTCTTGCAACGGAACGGGAGATAACATCTGCCGAGCAGCCTTCGCCATTGAGATCCACTCTGTAATTGCTGACTGCCTTCTGGTCACCATGAGTCATGAGGCGCTCGTGAACGACCAGTCTCGCACCCTTGCCGAGCTCCGCCTTCGTATCACGGACGGTGTCATCGACGCCCTTGATCTGCGTCATTTCCATCTCCATGTAGCTGTCTTCTTCCATGTAGACTTCCGTGCCCGGATTCAGGATACGCTTACCTGTACCTTCGCCGGAACCATAGTGCTTCTCGACATACTTGACCTTCGAGCCCTTACCTACGAAGAAACGGTGGATACCATCGTGTTCACTGTCCTTCGGACCGCAGTTATCGATACCGCAGCCGGCGACGATGACGACGTCACAGTCCTCGCCGATATAGAAATCGTTATAAACGATCTCCTTGATGCCGCTCGCCGTCATGACGACCGGGATATGTACACTCTCATTCTTTGTACCGGGCTTGATCTTGATGTCGATGCCCGAGCCGTTTTCCTTCGGAATGATATCGATATTCGCCGTCGAATTTCTGGCAACAGCCTTACCATTCGCACGGATATTAAATGCGCCTACCGGGACCTTGTGAAGGTCCGCGACTTCCTCTAAAAGACGATCCGATGTAGCATCCAGATTCAGCATCAGCCTTCACCTCCTTCATCCAGAAGTCCCTTGCCGCAGCCTCTTACCGCAGACATGGTACCCTCGAGACCCGGCAGGATCTCATCCTTCGGGCCGTGGGCGATGAGCTTACCGTCGCTTAACACAACGATCTCATCGGCAATATTCAGGATCCTCTCCTGGTGGGAGATGATCAGGATCGAACTGTCCTTGATCTTCTTTCTCATGCCTTCGAAGACCTTAATGAGGTTCTGGAAGCTCCACAGGTCGATACCGGCTTCCGGCTCGTCAAAGACGGACAGCTGGGAACCCTTCGCAAGAACGGTCGCTATCTCGATACGCTTCAGTTCACCTCCGGAAAGGCTGGCATTCACTTCACGGTTGATGTAATCTCTCGCACAAAGGCCAACCTCGGAGAGGTACTTGCAGGCATCGACGCTCGAGAGCTTCGTGCCCGTCGCAAGACGGATCAGATCAAAGACCTGAAGGCCCTTGAAGCGGACCGGCTGCTGGAACGCAAAACCGACACCCTTTCTGGCGCGGTCAGTGATCGACATCTCCGTGATGTCTTCCCCGTTAAAAAGGATCTTGCCCTCCGTCGGCTTGAAGATGCCGGCGATGAGCTTGGCCATAGTGGACTTACCGCCACCGTTCGGTCCCGTGATCACGGTCAGGTTTCCGTCCGGGATCGTCAGGTTGATGTCATGCAGGATCTCTTTGTCCTGCCCCTCTTCATTCACTTCGAATGAAATGTGCTGTAATTCAAGCATTGTTGCTCCTATTCTAGGGAGATAACTCCCGGCGGTGCTTTTCACGAAGGAAACATCTTCCGCTCCAAAAGCACCGGTCAGTTTTCAATCACGGGATATTGTACCACGATTTTGAAGCCTTTTCCTGCTTCCGAAGCAACATCTAACACAAAATTCATATCATCGGACATTTTCTTGACAAGATACAGGCCCATACCGGTCGCTTTCTTCCTGGCTTCGCCCGTATCCCCGGTGAATCCGCGCTCGAAGATAAAGGGCAGATCGCAGGACTTGATGCCGATGCCGTTGTCCTCGATGAGCAGACGGTCTTCACCCTCGATGGAGAACTCGAGCTTCGGCTCGTCGGAGCTGTACTTGATGGAATTACTGACGATCTGGCCGAGGATGAATCGGAGCGCACGACGGTCGCCGTAGAGTTGTTCATCCCTGACATGGTTGATAACGAGGAAGTCCTTTTCCTCCAGGAGCGGGCGGTAGTCATCGATCACATCGTCGATCACATCCTTGATCGCGAGCTGTTCGAAGAGATAATCCTTCTTCTCGCCCTTGATACGCGAGTACTGGAGCATCTGCTCGACACACTCATTCAAGCGCGTACGGATATACTCGATCTTATAGACCATTTCGGGAGCAAGACTATCCCGGTTGTTATCGAGGATCATGGTCAGGAGCGCCATCGGCGTCTTCGCCTCGTGCGCCCACGCCTCGACGTATTCTTCGTAATCTTCATTTCGGAGGATCTCCTTCCCGAGGCGCTCTTCGCGGCTGATCAGAAGATCACACATCTCCTTCGTTCTTCTCATCTCCGTCCCTTTTAAGTTCGACAGAAGGATCTGGCAGTGTTCTTCGTTCGGGTTGGCGAGGAACTCATTGAGTGCCCGGCTCATACGGCTTTCCGAGGCAAGGATGATCGCGCAAACCAGAAGAAAAGACAGTACTGAGAACAGGACGATCGATAACACTAATGCTCGAAAAGCACTTACATCCGTGAACCACAGGAGCACCGCGAAGAACACGTCTCCGACAAGCGCATATGCGAGCCACGGAAGATGCGCGGCCAGGAGCGAGAAGTACCTCTTCATGCCTTGCCCTCCGGTGCTTTTTCCGAAGTATCGGAGATCGGGATAAGCTTATAACCCACGCCACGTTCTGACGCGATCTGGACCTTCATGGGAAGGGATGCCAGCGTTTTCTTGAGTCTTGTCAGATTGACCTGAAGCGCATTCTCATCGATAAACTCACTCGTGCCCCAGACCGCTTCGCAGATCGTTTCTTTCGTCACGACATTTCCCATTTCCGTCATCAGGGCCTCGAGGATCTTGCCCTGGTTCTTCGGAAGCAGGACCGACGATCCGTCGACGTAGAGCGTGTATGTTCCTCGGTCGAGAAGGAATCCCGGTCCTTCGAGCATATTCGATCTTCCCTCATATCTGCGCAGCACATTGGCGACGCGCGCGAGGAGTCTTTCTTTTCTATAAGGCTTCGTCAGAAATTCATCCGCACCGAGTTCGAGCGCGTGAAGCTCATCCGGAAGCTGGTCCCGGGAGGTCACCACGACCACCGGGATCGAGCTCTTATTCTTTATCTCGCGGCAGATCTGAAAGCCGCTCTTTTCCGGGAGATTGATATCGAGAAGCAGAAGGTCCGGCCGGAGTTCCAGTACCGTTTCCGTCACTCTGGAAAAGTCCTCGACGAGGTGGACCTGATATCCTTCTTTTTCCAGCATGGAAGACAGTTCCTGCGCGACCATCTTCTCATCTTCAACGATAGCGATACTCTTCATGGATCTCCTCTTTCCGGCGTGATCCGCAGCGCAGGATCAGGGACCTGTCACTCTTCACGTTCCGGAGTCATCAGTGTCTCCAGGAATCGGGAGCTGCTGCGCTTCACGATATGCATGTACAGATATTCTATCAGAACAAAGACAGCAACAACAACCAGGATCACAGGGATCATCTCATCAATATG
>DBYF01000098.1:4661-28222 GCA_002310155.1 Mageeibacillus sp. UBA1193
GCGATCGGCAGACCGAAGTACCAGTTGATCTGTCTCTTCGAAGTCTTATAGAGCGTCTTGTGATCCGCGCCGAGCTTGACGAGCGTCTTATATCTTCTGCTGGTTCTCTTCTGGCCCATGAGGAACTGTACCGCGAGGATCGTGTTCGCGACGACCAGGAAGATCAGTGCCAGATAGATCGTGATATAGCTGGCCGCCACAAGATAGAAGAGCTGGCGTCCCATGTTCTGCAGGTAGCTCTCGTAGTCGACATCTGTCTTGTCGAACTCTTCGTTGAGGCGCATATAGGTCTGTGTCAGCTCGGACTTCGAATACTTCTCGCGGTCCAGAAGTCCGTTCAGATAGACCTCTGACTTTCCGGCAGAAAAGGCATCGAAATCTTCATCCGGAACGATCAGGGCGCCCGAGAGTGTGAGGAAACTGTCCGTCACGATCGGGTCATGTCTGGCTTCACCGGTCATGACGAATTCTTTTCCGGCAAGCGTAACATGTGGTCTTTGCGGAAGGACCTGGTTATCGATCTCGTCTCTTGCGAACGAAGAACTTCTGTAAAGACCCAGTTCCCCGTCCTTGAGATCGAGCGGTTCAGCGCCCATGGCAGTTACAAGAGCATTAAAGTCCGACAGACGGATCATGAAAGGGAATCCATCCATGAATTCGGTTCTGAAGTGATACTTGAAAGAAGTGTCTGCTTCATTTGACAGTCTTGTAAATTCATCCGATTGAAAAGCACTGTCAAAGTTTTTGTCACCAACGATAAACGGGTGACTGATATGTATGTAGGAAAGATAGGAGAACTCATCCTCGCAGCCGAGCGAACGAATCGTCTCCATCGGGTCTCCCTTTCCGTTGAAGGTGTTGGTAAAGGTATAGTCGACGCGTTCTTTTTCATAGAGATCATAGGAAACGAAAGTCGCAACACCAGCGGCAAGACACGAACTTGCGATCAGGATCAGGATCGAGCAGATCGCCATGGTTCCTGACTTAAAGATCACGCCGTCCTCGACCTGACGGAAAGTAAATACATGGAGCTTTCCGGAAGATGATTTCTTCGCGATCAGATTGATGATGAAACGAAGTCCGCGGAACACCAGAACCGTTCCCAGCACACCGATAAATACGGTCTTTCCAAGTGTCTGCGTCTTCTCCCAGGCGGTCCCCTTCACACCCATTCTGTACGCATAGATCAGAAGCGCCATGCCGGCAAGAAGAAGCATCGCCTGAAGGATCGGATAGCCTTTCTTTCTGACGTTATCCGGAGCATCGGTAAGAAGTGTACCGACTTCTTTTCTCGCGAGGATAAAGGAAAGGATGATGAACGCTACGAGCTTGACGCCCATGAATCCCGCCGCAGTCAGAAGTGCCGCTTTCGGCGACCAGGTGACCTGGTGTCCGATGAATCCGATGCCTACGAACTTGGCGGTAAGAAGGCTGATCACCTCTGTGATCAGGACAGACACCGGAAGTCCGATCAGAAGTGCCACCACAGAACTTCCGAGGTCCTCAAGAAGGAGCATCAGAAGAAGCTTGGTCCTCTTCATGCCCATCATGATGTATACGCCGAACTCGTGAGATCTTCTCTCGATCTGATATTTACTTGCGAAAAAGATCAAGGCAAAAACGATAAAGAGTGTAAACCCATAGAGCACACCGATCATGGAAAAGAGCTTGCTGATCGCCTGGCTTTCCATGGTCTTCAGATACCTCATCACGTCCTGGCTCGACAGTGAAAGCACTACGTAGAACGCGATGATGGAAATGATCAGCGAGCCCATAAAGAGTGCATTTTCTTTATGGCTTCTTATGCTGTTTCTTACAACGAGCTTAGAGAACATTGGCACTGCCTCCTCCCAGCTGGGCAAGAACTTTCAGGATGCGGTCATAGAATGCCTGACGGTCTTCGCCGTCTTCTTTTCTAAGTTCGTGAAAGATCTTACCGTCTTGGATGAACATGATCCGGCTGCAGAAGCTGGCCGCATTGGAATCGTGGGTGACCATCAGGATGGTCGCACCCTGTTCCTTGTTCAAGCCCGAAAGCTTCGTCATCAGTGATTTTGCATTCTTAGAATCGAGCGCGCCTGTCGGCTCATCGCAGAGGATCAGCCCCGGATCAAGGATCAGGGCACGGGCTGCCGCGATACGCTGCTTCTCACCGCCCGACATCTGGGACGGGAACTTATTGAGGATGTCTTTGATCTCAAGATATTCCGCAAGCTTCTCAAAACGCTCGGAGCCCTCTTTCCCGGAACCGCCGTGGAGCGATACCGGAAGAAGGATGTTTTCTTTTCCCGTCAGATTATCGATCAGCTCGAAGCTCTGGAAAAGATATCCCATATCCTTTCCTCTGTAATCCGCGAGTTTCTTTCCGGACAGATGGCTGACCTCTTTGCCTTCCATCTCGATCGTACCGGATGTCGGCTTAATGACTGCCGCAATACAGTTCAGAAGTGTAGACTTACCGGAACCGGACGCGCCCATGATGCCCAGGAACTCTCCCGGCATGACCTGAAAGCTGATGCCGTCGATCGCCTTCGTCTGGCTGTCGCCCTTACCGTAATATTTCTTCAGTGATTCGATCTTTAAAACAGGTTCCATTAGAAAACCTCCCTTTCTTGTTCGATACCATCGTAAAACAAGAAGGGAGGAAAGACCACTTACATTGCGTGTAAGGTTTTATCCGATGATCGTTCCGCCACCGAGCACTTCATCTCCGTTATAGAAGACGGCAGCCTGACCTGGAGTGATTGCGCGGATCGGCTCGTCAAAGATGAGTTTCACTTTTCCGTCTTCCATCGGGACCGCGGTCGCCCACTGTTCTTTCTGGTGATAGCGGAGCTTGGCCTGAACTCTTACTTCGCCAGCCGGGACTTCGCCACTGATCCAGTTGACGTCGTCGATCAGGGCTTCGGTATTGCGAAGATCTTCATCATATACAAGGATGACCCGGTTGTTCTCCACATCGAGGCGGGAGACATACATCGGTGCCGGAAGCGCAAGGCCCAGGCCTCTTCTCTGTCCCGGGGTGTAGGCAATGATGCCTTTATGTGTGCCGAGGACGTTACCGTCTTTATCGACAAAATCACCTGCCGGGTATTCTTTTCCCGTGGTCTTCTTGAGGAACGAAACGTAGTCTCCATCCGGTACGAAACAGATGTCCTGACTCTCTCTTTTTTCGGCATTGATCATGCCCGCATCCTTTGCGATCTCACGGACTTCCGTCTTCTTGAGATCACCCAGCGGGAACACCGTATGTGCCAGCTGTTCCTGCGTGAGATTGTAGAGAACATAGCTTTGATCCTTGGTCTCGTCGAGTGCTTT
The DNA here is from genome assembly GCA_002310155.1 of Mageeibacillus sp. UBA1193. Classification (GTDB taxonomy): domain Bacteria; phylum Bacillota; class Clostridia; order Saccharofermentanales; family Saccharofermentanaceae; genus Scatonaster. The sequence goes on from DBYF01000098.1 coordinate 7,980, forward strand.
TAGAAGATGGAAACGACCATCGTCTCTCTTCTCAATTCGGGCATAATGGCCGGTCACGATCACATCGCAGCCAAGGACCTGCGCACGCTCATAGAGCTTACCGAACTTGAGGTAACGGTTACAGTCGATACATGGATTCGGTGTCCGTCCATGCTCATAGCAGTCGACGAACTTGCCGATGACTTTCTCTTTGAATTCTTCCTTGAAGTTAAAGACATAGTACGGGATACCAAGGTGCATGCAGACAGAACGTGCATCTTCCACGTCATCTAACGAACAGCATGTCTTGGGATTTGCAACGACGATATCCTCGTTGCTGTAGAGCTTCATGGTGCAGCCGATGCAGGAATAGCCCCGCTCCAGCATGATCTTGGCGGCCAGCGAAGAATCGACGCCGCCGCTCATGGCGATCAGCGCACTGCTCATTTTCCGAGTTCCAGCATCGCGTCGATGCACTTTCTGGAATCGCGGATCAGCTCATCGCTCATGATGATCTCTTCACCGCCGATACCGAGTACGGTGCGGTACACATCGACCAGTGTCGTAGCCTGCATGTTGTGGCAGACGCAGTCTTTGGACAGTGCGTAGAAACTCTTGTCCGGGCAGTCGAACTGCAGATGCTCGACGATACTGTTCTCTGTTGCGATGATGAATTCCTTCTCATCACTCTTCTTCGCATACGCCATGATCTCTGTCGTAGATCCGACGAAGTCAGCCTGCGCGACGAACTCCGGTCGGCTCTCCGGATGGATCAGGATCTTCGCGCCCGGATGCTCCTCACGGGCACGGTCGAAGTCTCTCTGTGTGAAACGAAGGTGCGTCGGGCATCCGCCATGGACGAGCTTCATTTCCTTTTCCGGAAGCTTCTTGCCGATCCAGTCACCGAGGTTACAGTCCGGAACGAAAAGGATCTTATCGTTATCGATATTCTTGATGATCTTGACCGCGGAAGAAGACGTAACGGCTACATCGCAGAGAGTCTTTAATTCAGCAGTGGTATTGATGTAGGCAACTACAGTATGGTCCGGATTCTCGGCCTTAAGAGCGGCGAGCATCTCCGGCTCGATCTGCTCGGCCATCGGGCAGCCGGCAGTAGGATTTGCGAGGTATACCTGCTTCTCCGGAGAGAGCATCTTTACGGTCTCAGCCATAAAACGGACACCGCACATGATGACTTTCTTCGCGGAAACTTTTGCCGCTTCCTGGGCAAGTCCGAAGGAGTCGCCGATATAGTCCGCGACCTCCCAGATATCGTGGCGCTGATAAGCATGTACCAGAATACAGATATCGCGCTCTTTCTTTTCCTTGTTGATCGCATCCTGCAGTTCGCGAACGGTCATAGTATTACCTCACTTTAGTCGTTGATGAACATCGGGAAATAGCTCTCGATGTCGTCGAAGAATTTCTTCAGGTGAATAAGATCCGTCGCGGCCTTATGTACGGTGATCGCGATCGGCAGATACTTTCTGCCGTTCTCCTCGACGATCTTGCACATATCGACTGTCGGGAAGAAGTAATCCTTCATCTCATGAAGATCCACAGAGAATCCGTCGAACGAGAACCACGGATTGAAGCAGACATTGTAGCTGTTCGTCGGCGGCATGCCCTTCATGGCAAAGACGCCCTTGCTGGATCCGTACTTCTCGAGGTCAGAAAGGAACTTCTCGTTAAATACGGAAAAGTCCTCATCGTATTCTGTCCACAGGATCGTGCTTGTCTCATCGTCCTCGTGATATACCGGATATGCCGGATTCAAGTAATTCCACCAGCCGATCTGACCGTCTTTATATGCGACGGAAAGCTCGCCCTGATTATTGATGGCGCGTGTCACCATGTAGTAGAACACGCAGTCCTGACGGTATCCCTTTTTCTCGAGCGCCGGCAGAAGTTCCGTGACATCGATCCTCTTATTGAGGGAGATATTCATCGGAAACATCTTCGCATAGTAATGGAAGTGCTGGGCTCTCGGCCATGTAGCCTGATCGTAGGTGAAAAACTGTGATTTCATAAGATCTCCTCAATATGATCGATGGACATTACCTGCGCGTAGCGGTGATTCCAGATTTCGTAGCTGTAGTAGTGATAGAGTTCTTCTCCGGAGAGATATCTGTTATCGAATGTCGTATGTCCGCCTCTCGGGATGACCACGTTATATCCGAGTTCGTATGCGACCTTTACCGTCGCATCTACGCAGAAATCGGTCTGCATACCGGTGATGATGAGTTTCTTAACGTCTCTTTCCTGAAGATATTCGTGAAGTCCTGTCTTGCGGAAAGCACTGTTGTACCGTTTATCGAAGATCTTCTCTCCGTTCTTCGGAGCTACCTGGGAATAGATCTCAAATCCACTGTCACCCTTGACCAGGGCATTATCTTCGTGGCGGATGAAGATCACTTCGATCCCTTTATCCCTGCAGATCTTCTGCATCTGGGAAATCGTCTTGATCAGACGCTTTTCATCGTACGGATGCTCCAGGATCAGAGCATTTTGCATATCGATCACAAGCATAGCCGTCTTCGGCATGGAACAACACTTCCTTCGCTGATAAAGTCGCACAGAATTGTACTTATATACTATATCACATAATCAGCCTCCCCGACGAAAAAGAAAAAACTTTCGCCACACCTCCGCAGGACGAAGTCCGAGTACCGGCGCAAGAAAGCTCATTTCTTTTCCGGACAAGGGTCGAGGCTGCCCCATGGGTATCGGGACAGCCTCTGGAAACAAGGAAGTAGAGGTATATATTTAGGGAGGTCCTTCTATGTTAATCAGCCATTGCTGGCCTTATTCCCGGAATCTGTTTCTACCGGGGGATTCTTCTCTACCCAGTCGACAGTATCTTCGAGCGATGCTCTAAGATCTCTCGGTGTGTAGTGGAGGTCCGCTTTCGCACTCTCACTCTCATAGAGAGGTTCAGGTGAGATGAACGGTCCGTATTTGTCTTTCGGATTGGCCTTGCGCGTGATCTTGTAGTAGAGCTGCGCAATTCCTTTGCCACTTAAGAGCCAGTTCGGAACTGTCTTTGTGACTTCTTCTCTACCCGTGATCTCATGCAGGTTATGCAGGAAATCCTGGGTACTCATGTAAGAGTTGGAGAGGATGTAACATGTGCCTCTCTCACTATGTTCCGCCGCTTCCAGAACGCCGGCGGCTACGTCACGGACGTCAGTAAAATCTACTCCGCCCGGGATACTGACCTTCAGATCACCGGAGAGGTAATCGCGGATCAGTGAGATGATGTCTGAGTTGCCATATTCATATGGTCCGAGTACCAGGGATGGCAGCAGGATCACGGCATTGAGCTTATTCAATGTGACCTTGTCCAGGATGTACTGTGTCGCTTCCGCCTTGGACTTCGCGTAGTCACCTACGACTTTATTTCTGTCAAAGTGCTGAACATTCTTTACCGGCTCCTGCTTGTCTGACAGCGGGATGGATCTCGCAGATCCGATATAGATCAGTTTGCCGATCTTCTTCTTAACACAGGTATCGGTGATGTTCATCGTTCCGTGTACGTTCACCTTACGGACCATGAGGTCCTGCTTCTCTGTGATAACGTTTCTTTCCTGTGCGTGGATCAGGACCGCGTCTCTGGGATCTTCCAGATCGAAGAAATCCTTCAGGGAATCCTTCACCAGAATATCGCCGTACTTAACTTCTACCGGAAGCCCTGCCAGAGGAGTCGTATCCTCTTCCGGATGTACGAGTACTCGAACGGGCTTGTTATTATCCAGCAGCAATCGAACAATGGTATTTCCAATTTGACCGGTCGCACCGGTAACAAGATACTGAGTCATTCCTCTGTTCCCCCTTTGGTTAGTTTCGGGTCTTCCTGTTTCTTCAACCTTATGCCTACATTATGCAGGGAACAAATGAATAATTTATGCGAATCCGGAAAACAAACGGACTTTATTACGTCTTTTCTATGACTGATTTGTAAACAACGGATCAGATAACAGCCTGATCAATTACAAAAATAACCTTCTTCAGACGCTGGCCGACAAACACCGGAAACTCTGAAACTTCGCAGTTTTCAGAGAGCCACTTCCCGAAAACATCCGGCTGGATACGAAGTGCTTTGCTGATTCCGGTGAAAACTTCACTTCTTTCCACAGGATGAGAGCTTGCGCTGAGTTCGTCCGTTTCCTCGTCGATCAGGACGGGAACGACACGGGGCATTTCCTTTGCCGAGAGTGCGCGGTTGACCTGGAACCAGTCTGCGAGGATGCACGCGGTCTCTTCCGCGGAAAGCGTCTCTACCGTTTCCGGAAGCTTCGCGAATCTCGTATCGTAACGGTCCCACTCGATATGTTCTTTCGTCTTGAAAAGCACCGGTACGATCAGTTCGTCGGAAATGATCAGGAAATCGATGGTCTTCGATGCCATATCTGTTTTGATCGTGATGTTATAGTAGACATTTAACGGGAGACCGCTCGTCACGATCTGGGAAGCGATCTTCTGATGAAGCTTCACCTGAGTGGCCAGTTCTCCCCATGCAGTCAGAAAGACCTTCTTCATCTCTTTAGGACAGGTCTCCGATTTCTCTTTGAGCCGCAGGATCTCATCCATCCGGTTATCGAATGGCTTGATCCATGTCAGCTCCCGGTTCTCCGGTTCCTGTGCACGATGAAAAAGGTCCATCTTGTTCTCCTCATTTATGGGGGAGAAACCATAGTGGCGCATACTGCGTCACAGTGCTTTTCAAATATGACGATCAGCCGTTCAGCGAATCGTATTTTCTCACCCCGTAGTGAGATATTATAGCATAAGATCCCCAGCAAAGGAGCATAAGGAGCATGATCGTAGCTCCGAGGATCAGGTAGCAGACCGATTCCTTACCGACGAGGAAAGAGATTCCGAGCGGCGTGGCTACGATCAGGGCAAGGACGGCATTGACGATCATCGTCAGAACGATCGCGAATCCGCTCTTGATGACCTGTGCTTCATTGGTCCAGTCGAGACGGACATAGATCAGGCCGAAGATCAGTCCCACCATCGAGGTAAGAAGATGGAATAGGGATGTGATCAGGATCAGGATCAGGCAGGGGAAGAATCCGCTTTTTGATGCGATGGAGAGAACAATGCTGCAGATGATGGAGATCGGCTGGAAGATCATGACACTGACCATGAGCTTGGCCAGAAGGATATCCTTCGTGTCGATCGGGAGTGTCTTATTCAGCCAGATTCTCTTTCCCTCCAGGGAAACGGAAGGCGGAGTCGTATATGTGAATGTCGCGAACGCGTTGATCAGGATCGCCCAGACAGACGTCCAGCCGATACCGATCAGTTTCGAGGTAATATCAAACGAATGTCCGTCGACATTGACCGGCTCGGTGACGGTAATATCGCCAACACCCTTGAAGACGATCAAGGCAGTCAGACCGACAAGCATGATCGTACCCAGCAGTGTATTCATGATGTAGTTCATCGACGAGAAGTATCTTCTGAACTCCATGGAGAGAACGGCTCTTCTCGGAGAAGATGCTTTATATACACGGGCTTTCTTCGAGTTGTCGACGTGGAAATCGACACCGTTCAGACCGCGCGCGTGGATATAGACGGCCAGTGCCAGCGGGATCAGGGTCATCGCCAGAGTCAGGGCCATATAGAGAATATCTCCGCTGTATACTGCCTCAGTGATCCAGTAGAACGGCGGGAACATCTTCATCTTCGACAGAGATTCTTCCGGGGTGATCTCGATATTTTCCGCGATACTCGTGATACGCGGAACGAAGTACATGTACAAGAACAGTACGCCCATCGAGAGGACCGTCGCGATGATCTGTCCGAACTTCGTCGCTTTTCTAAGGAACGAGATCAGAGCACTGACCAGAAGCGAGATGAACAGCGGCAGAGCCGGGACGAGGAAGCCGATAAGGATACCTCTTCCGAACAGCGCATAGGAGTGGCCGCCGGTCGTGCATAGGATAAGGCAGGTCGGGATCAGCATGACCATCGCGCAGAGCACATCCAGAAGATACATGCCGAGAAGCTTGGAAATAACGATCGAAGACTTCGGGATCGGCATAGAAAGGAGCATGTCCGTATCATTCGATCTCGCGTCTCTTGTCGAGTTCATAACACCAAACATCAGCGCAATGACCATAGAGAGTGATAGTGATAAGAAGATCGCGAGTTCGTCGAGATCTTTTTTCACAAGGATATAGGATGTCGAACCACCCATGATCGCGAACATACCGATCATGAACAGACCGACGAGCACAAGACCGACCGCCGCAAGAACGAACGGCGTCTGCTTCTTGCCTTTTTTGTTGAGGCTGTTTACGAGACAGAGGAACTCGGTGCGCAGCAGAATGAATAATGTACGCATCTTACTTGGCCTCCCCGGTGATTCCCAGGAAGACTTCTTCCAGGGAAGCATCACCCTTGACTTCTTCCATCGTGCCGGAAGCGATCAGTCTTCCGTCCTTGATGATGGCGATCTTGTCGCACAGTTTTTCCGCAACTTCGAGAACGTGTGTCGAGAAGAAGATCGCGCTTCCGTTGTCACAGAATTCGCGCATCATCTTCTTTACTGTGAATGCCGCCTTCGGGTCAAGACCGACGAACGGCTCGTCCATGACGAGAAGTTTCGGCTCGTGGAGGAAGGCCGCGATAAGAGCCAGCTTCTGCTTCATACCGTGAGAGTAGGAAGCGATCTGGTTATTAAGAGCACCCAGGATCTCAAGCTCCGTGGCGTACTTCTCGATTCTTTCTTTTCTTACAGACTTCGGGACACGGAAAACATCCGCGACGAAATTCAGGAACTGAAGTCCCGAGAGGTTGTCATAGAGCTCCGGGTTATCAGGAATATAGGCAGTCACACTCTTTGCTGAGAGAGGATCGTCCTTGATCGCGATACCATCGATCGAGATCGAACCCTGTTCGAAATCGTGAAGACCGACGATCGCCTTGATGGTCGTTGTCTTACCGGCACCGTTATGACCGATAAATCCGTAGATCTCCCCTTTCTTCACTTCCAGAGAAAGGTCATCTACGCCGACCTTGCCTCCCGGATAAGTTTTCGTTAAGTGATAGATCTTCAGCATTTTACAAACCCTCCATAAACCGCTCACTGCTTGTTTCCGTTGTCCGAGTCCGCCGTCTTTTCCCTCACGGCATCTCTGACCGGACCTTTCGTTTTACAGTCTCATTGTAGAAAATAATACCAAATCAATCGCAAAGCATTTATAAAGAAATGTTAAATTCGGCGGGCAAGATTTTTTGAACACTTTGCACAAATTCACACTTGATTTCTACTTATCTATATGTGAAAATAGGAACAATGATTTATATGTGGAAATTTGGGTTTTCAGGAAGGACGCAGCTATGGCATCAGAACAGGTGAATCGTATCCTCGAGGCGGAAAAGAAAGCTTCCGAGATCGAGCAGGACGCGAGAGTGAAATCGGATGAGATCTTGGCGAATGCGCAGAAACAGGCGCAGAAAGACTATCAGGAAGCCCTTTCAGATGCCAGAAAGAAAGTAGCCGCCCTTTACGAGAAACACAAAGAAGACGGTTCATCGAGCAACAGTGCCAGCGACGTCGCTTCTGAAAAAGCAGCCGAGAAACTGCGTGACGAAGCTGAACCGAACCGTGAGTCCGCGATCACCGCAGCAATGAATATTCTGATGGGAAGGAAATAAGATCTATGGCTATTCTTCCCATGAAGCATATCGAGATCATCGCCATGCAGAAGGACGCGAAAAAGATCGTTGACCTTCTTCAGCGTCTGGGCACCGTAGATGTTACGGAGCGCGACACATCGGATGAGACAGATCAGTTGAGCCTCTTCCCTACACGTACGAGTCTCAATCAGCTTGAAAAGACATCTGCGTCGATCCGTCACGCGATCGCTCTCGTGGAAGAATATTCCACCGTTAAGAAACCATTCCTTTCCGGATTTGCCGGGCGTGAAGAGCTTACTCTGGAAGAGTTCAATGAGCGCGCTTCCCGTAATGATGAGACCATGAAGATCGTCTATGACATCGAGGCTCTCGATCGAAAGATCGCTTCGGAGACGACCGTCCGCACACATACCCAGCATCAGCTGGACGCGATCCTCCCTTGGGAGAAACTTGATATCCCGATGCAGTACACCGGATCCCAGAAGACCGCTTGTATCACAGGTCAGTTCTCTGAAAGCTATGACGAGAAGTCTTTCTACGAAGAGTTCTGCAACCAGTACCGCGCGATGAAAGAGTCCGAAGCGGTCCTTAAAGGTATCTCCGCAGACGATGACGAACTGAAGATCCCGGATATCTATACCGAGATCGTATATACCTCAGGTGATCAGACCTGTGCTTCCTTTATTATTCATAAGAAAGATTATGAGGACGTCATGGCGACACTTCGCCGTATGTCCTTCACCGCACCTTCGGATCCGACGAAACATCCGCCGGAGGTCCGTATCGGAAGACTGAAGAACCGCATTAAGGAAGCTTCCGCAAATATCGAGAGCTCCCGTGAGCAGCTCAAGAAGTATTCTACATACCTGGAGGATCTGTATTTCCTTTCTGACTACATGATTATGCGTCAGGACAAGTACGATATGCTGGGAAGACTTCTCTTCTCCGGTAAGACCTTCATCCTCGACGGTTTCGTTGCAGAAGAGGACTGCGCGCATGTTGAGGAGGTCCTCACCTCCAAGTTTGAACTGGTATTCGAAAGCCGTGATCCGCTCCCGGACGAGGAAGTTCCTGCGAAGTTCAAGAACGGTGCTTTTGTATCACCTGTAGAAGACGTCGTAGAATCCTACAGCGCACCGACCCGTGGCGATATCGACCCGAACCCGGTCATGGCATTCTTCTACTATTTCTTCTTTGGCATGATGCTCTCTGATGCCGGCTACGGTATCCTGCTGATGCTCGGCACGCTCTTCGTATTAAAGAAAAGAAAGCCGGAGGGCAATAACAAAAAGAACATGATGAAATTCTTCTACTGCGGTCTGGCCACCACTTTCTGGGGCTTTATGTACGGCAGTTTCTTCGGAGATGTCGTCGGATCTGTATCCAAGGGCTTCTTCTCCGGAAATGTTTCTCTTGATCCGATCTGGTTCGATCCGAGTAAAGATCCGATGAAGCTCCTTATCCTGAGCTTCTGCCTCGGCTTTATCCACATCCTTCTCGGCCTCGGCGCCAAGTTCTACAGGATGTGCAAGAACGGCGAAGTCGCCGCAGCTTTCTGTGAAGTATTCTTCTGGTATGTAGCCTTTGCCGGCGTTATCATGATCATCCTCCCGATGATCCTCGGAGAGTTCACACCGTGGACGATCTCTGACAGTGTTCCGCTCGCCGAGATCGGTAAGTGGACCGCGATCGCAGGCGGCGTCGGTATCTTCCTCGGCGGTGGCTACGGAAAGAAAGGCATCATTGGCAAGTTCATCGGTGGTTTCGGTGCTGTCTATGGTGTCACAGGTTACTTCAGTGACCTTCTGTCTTATTCCCGACTCATGGCCCTCGGACTGGTTACCGGTATTGTAGGATCGGTAGCTAACTCCATCGGCACACTCTTCTTCTCAGGAATCGGAAAGCTCTGTGTATTCATTCCGGTCTTCCTGTTCTTCCATGCGATTAATCTGGGCATCAGTGCTCTCGGCGCTTATGTTCATGTTAATAGATTACAGTACGTAGAATTCCTCTCGAAGTTCTACGACGGCGGCGGAACAATGTTTACGCCGTTCACCGGTAACACCAAACATTATAAAATTAAGGAGGACAATTAAATGAATTGGGGTATGTTACTAGCATTATTTGGAGCAGGACTTGCCGTTACAACTAACTGTTTCGGTTCGTCCAAAGGCGTAGGTATGGTTGCGGAGGCAGCGTCTCCGGTAATCGCCGAGGATTCCAGCAAATTCGGTAAGCTTCTCGTTCTGATGCTTCTTCCGGGTTCCCAGGGTCTCTACGGTCTGGTTATCACCATCCTCTCTCTTACACAGATCGGCGTTCTCGGCGGAGAAGTTATCCCGAACACAGCAGCAGGCGTTGCTCGTGGCGGTCTCTTCCTGGTCGCTTGTCTCCCGATGGCTCTCGGCGGATTAGCTTCTGCTCTTCTTCAGGCTCGAGTAGCTCTCACCGGTGTACAACTCATCTCCAAGCGTCCGCAGGATTCCGGTAAAGCCGTAACTTCTGCTTCTCTCGTTGAGCTGTACGCACTTCTTTCTTTCGTTAGCTCACTTCTCATGGTAATGAGCATCAACGGTATTAAGTGGTAAGAAACACAACATCTGTTGTGAGTATTTAAGGAGCAGATATGGCTGGAATAGATTCCATCATCGATCGGATCTTGAGAGACGCCCGTGAGAGCGCCGATGCCCGTGTGGCCAGAGCCGAGCAGGATGCTGAAAAACTGATCGCCAAGAAGAAAGACCAGGCCAAAGAGGAAGAAGCAAAGATGCTTCTGGATGCCCAGAAGGTCATCGAAGCACAGTCCAAGCAGAACCAGGCAACGCAGAATACCAAATCGCAGCGCCGTCTTCTTGCTGAGCGTGTCGCGCTGATCGATGAGATCATCGAAGAAGCGAAGAAGCGCATCCGTAATCTTCCCCAGGAAGACCGTCTTTCCATGATCCGTGATTTCGTTATCGGAAACAGCGAAGGTGAAGATGGTGTCCTGATCGTAAGCGAAAAAGACCAGGCCGGCATCAGCAGTGCTTTTCTTCAGGAACTGTCTTCCAAGACAGGATCGACGATCACTCTTTCGGATAAACCCGGCAGTTTCGACACCGGATGTATCCTGATCTGCGGAGAATGCGAATATAACGGAACACTGGAAGCACGCGCCGACGATCTCGAAAGTGAGATCCGTGACGCGGTCAACCAAGTGCTTTTCGCGAAGAAATAAGAAACTACGAAAGGATTGCCTGGAGCAATGGGAGCAAGTACTACAAAATATGCCTATGCCGTTTCCGGCGCGCATGTTTACGAGAAGAATTTCTTCCGTAAGAGCGATATGGATAAGCTTCTGGCCGCACCCTCTTATGAGGCGGTCGTAGCGATCCTCCAGGAACGCGGCTGGACGATGCCCGATGACACGAGAGACAGTGGAAAGATCCTGGATCTCGAGCTGTCACGCGCATGGTCATGGGTCCTCTCTTCCGCTCCGGATCCGAAGCTTTTCCGGGTCCTGATCCTTCGTAATGACTTCCACAATCTCAAGGCCGGCATCAAGTGCCTGCTTTCGGATTTCGATGTGGACCAGCAATTCTGCAAACCATCTTATATAGATCCTTCTCTTATGAAAGAAGCGATCGAGACACACTCTTTCGATAAGCTCCCTGAGCCGTACTCTAAGCTCGGACAGGAAGTCTACGATCTTCTCGTCCGTACAGGCGACGGCCAGATGGCGGATGTCCTGATCGACAGGAAGTGCCTCGACGAGATCACCAAAGAGGCGGAAGCCTCCGGCGTGGATCTTCTCAAGGATGAGATGGAGATCTATACGGCAACATGCAATATCAAGACGGCATTCCGTGCCATCAAGACCGGCAAGGACGGTGCTTTCTTGGAAAAAGCACTCTCCGGAGGCAATAAGACTATCTCGAAAGAGAAGCTCATCGCCTGCGCCGGAGCGGAAAAGAAAATGGAGGAGCTCCTCTCCTACCTCTCTACGACTTCCTATAGTTCGGGGACGAAATATTTGTCCTCCTCCCCGGCGGAATTCGAGAAATGGGTAGACGACCAGATGCTCTCTCTTCTTCTTCCGACGAAAAACGCGCCTCTCGGACCGGAGCCGCTCATCGGCTTCTATCTCGGAAAAGAGGCAGAGATCAGAAACATCAGGATCATTCTGGCGGCCAAGCAGAACAACCTTCCGCTCGAGGTCGTTTCAGGAAGACTAAGGAGGCTGTATGAATAAGATCGCTGCGATGGGCGACAGAGACAGTATATACGGCTTCGCTTCCATCGGTCTGGATATCTTTCCTCTCGACCGTATGGATAACCCGGCCACTACGCTTCACAACCTGGCCGAGGGGGATTATGCCGTGATCCTTATCACGGAGTCCCTGGCAAAGAAGCTGGAAGCGGAAATCGATAAATACAGCGACCGGCCGCTGCCTGTCATACTTCCGATCCCGGGTGTTACCGGAAATGAGGGTATGGGCATGAAGGCGATCTCCAAGTCAGTGGAGAAGGCAGTCGGAAGCGATATTTTAAAAGAACAGTAAGTAATAGCAGAAGGAGTAAGCAAAATGAGCAAAGGTTCGATCGTAAAGGTCTCCGGACCACTGGTAATTGCAGAAGGCATGCGTGATGCCAACCTTTTCGACGTTGTTCGTGTCAGTAATGAGCGATTGATCGGTGAGATCATCGAGATGCATGGTGACCGTGCTTCCATCCAGGTATACGAGGAGACAGCAGGACTTAAGGCCGGTGAGCCGGTAGAATCCACAGGCGTTCCGCTCTCTGTTGAACTTGGACCTGGTCTGATCGGTGGTATCTTCGACGGTATCCAGAGACCTCTGGAATCCATCATGGAGAAGATCGGTAATAACCTTTCACGTGGTATCGAGGTTCCTTCCCTCTCACGTGACGCAGTCTGGAAGTTCGAAGCCACAAAGAACGTCGGTGACCAGGTCGTCGCGGGCGATTCAGTCGGTGTCGTTCAGGAGACTGAGACTGTAAAGCATAAGATCCTGGTACCGCCGGGAGTAAGCGGAACGATCGTATCTCTCAACAGCGGTGACTATAAACTCGAAGAGCCGGTCGGAAAGCTCCGTACCGATAAGGGCGAAGAGATAGACCTGATGCTCTACCAGCGCTGGCCGGTACGTAAAGGCCGTCCATATGTTAAGAAGCACGCTCCGACCATGCCGCTTGTTACAGGTCAGCGTGTTATCGACTGCATGTTCCCGATCGCCAAGGGCGGTGTAGCTGCTATCCCGGGTCCTTTCGGTTCCGGTAAGACAGTTACCCAGCACCAGCTCGCGAAGTGGGCGCAGGCAGATATCGTCGTCTACATCGGCTGCGGTGAGCGTGGTAACGAGATGACTGACGTACTTAACGAATTCCCTGAACTCATCGACCCGTACACAGGCGAGAGCTTGATGAAGCGTACCGTTCTTATCGCGAACACTTCGGACATGCCTGTTGCGGCCCGTGAGGCATCTATCTATACAGGTATCACCATTGCCGAGTACTTCCGTGACATGGGCTACTCCGTAGCGCTTATGGCTGACTCCACTTCCCGTTGGGCTGAGGCTCTCCGTGAGATGTCCGGTCGTCTCGAAGAGATGCCTGGTGAAGAAGGTTACCCGGCTTACCTCGGTTCCCGTCTTGCTCAGTTCTATGAGCGTGCCGGCCGTGTAACGACACTCGGTTCCGAAGGCCTCGAGGGTTCCCTCTCCGCGATCGGCGCCGTATCTCCTCCGGGTGGTGATATTTCCGAGCCGGTATCCCAGGCGACACTCCGTATCGTAAAGGTATTCTGGGGTCTCGACGCCGGTCTCGCTTACAAGCGTCACTTCCCTGCTATCAACTGGCTTACCAGTTATTCCCTCTATACGGATTCTCTCGCCGGATGGTTCGACGAGAATGTATCTCCGGAGTGGAACAGTAACCGCGCCCGCATGATGCTCATCCTGCAGGAAGAAGCGGAACTCGAAGAAATCGTAAAACTCGTAGGTATGGATGCTCTCTCCTCTTCCGACCGTCTGAAGATGGAAGTCGCGAGATCCATTCGTGAGGACTTCTTGCATCAGCTGGCGTTCCACGAAGTCGACACCCATACTTCCCTTAAGAAGCAGGACTACATGATGAAGCTGATCCTGGACTTCTACGACAAAGCATCCGGTGCTCTGGAAATGGGCGCTGATATCGAAGCGCTGGTCGCTCTCCCGGTTCGTGAGAAGATCGGCCGTTTCAAGTACATTACCGAAGATGACGCGGAGAATGAATTTGTCTCCATCGGTGCACAGCTGGCGTTCGAACTCTCCGAACTGCTGAACAAGGAGGATTAAGACATGGCAAAAGAGTACCGTACCATAACCGAAGTTGCCGGACCGCTGATGCTGGTCCGTGGCGTAACGGATGTAAGCTATAACGAGCTCGGCGAGATCGAGCTGGCAAGTGGCGAGAAGCGCCGCTGCCGTGTTCTCGAGATCGACGGCACCAATGCTCTCGTTCAGCTCTTTGAGAGCGGCGCAGGTATCAACCTGGCTGACAGTAAAGTAAGATTCTCCGGTAAGCAGATGGAGCTTCCGGTATCTAAGGATATGCTCGGCCGTGTATTCGACGGTCTCGGACGTCCGATCGACGATGGCCCGGAGATCATCCCGGAAAAGAGACTCGACGTTAACGGTCTCCCGATGAACCCGGCCGCCAGAAACTTCCCGAACGAGTTTATCCAGACCGGCGTTTCCGCGATCGATGGTCTGAACACTCTGGTCCGTGGACAGAAGCTCCCGATCTTCTCTGCATCCGGTCTTCCGCACGCGAACCTCGCTGCCCAGATCGCCCGTCAGGCGAAGGTAAGAGGCACCGATGAGAAGTTCGCCGTTGTATTCGCCGCTATCGGTATCACGTTCGAGGAAGCGAACTTCTTCATGGACAGTTTCCGTGAAACAGGCGCTATCGATAGAACAGTGCTTTTCATTAACCTTGCGAATGACCCGGCCGTTGAGCGTATCGCGACACCGCGTATGGCGCTGACTGCTGCCGAGTATCTGGCATTTGACCTCGACATGCACGTTCTGGTTATCCTCACCGATATCACGAACTATGCCGACGCTCTCCGTGAGGTTTCCGCCGCACGTAAAGAGGTTCCCGGCCGTCGTGGTTATCCGGGTTACATGTACACCGACCTCGCGTCCCTGTACGAAAGAGCCGGCCGTCAGAAGGGCAAGAACGGATCCATCACCATGATCCCGATCCTGACCATGCCTGAGGACGATAAGACTCACCCGATCCCTGACCTTACCGGTTATATCACTGAGGGACAGGTCATCCTCTCCCGTGAGCTCTATAGAAAGGGCGTTATGCCTCCGATCGACGTACTCCCGTCCCTGTCCCGTCTGAAGGATAAGGGTATCGGCGAAGGCAAGACCCGTGAGGACCACTCTAACACCATGAACCAGCTCTTCTCTGCTTACGCTCGTGGTAAAGAGGCAAAAGAACTCATGGTCATCCTCGGTGAGGCAGCTCTTACCGATATGGATAAGCTCTACGCGAAGTTCTCCGACGCATTCGAGAAAGAATACGTCTCCCAGGGCTTCAATAAGGACCGTGATATCGAAGAGACACTTGACCTTGGCTGGAAGCTTCTGAGGATCCTCCCGAGATCTGAGCATAAGCGTATCAGCGATAAGCTCCTCGATAAGTACTACGACGAGAAGAAATAAGAAAGTGACCGACTGAAATGGCAACCGCGAATGTAAATCCTACCAGAATGGAACTGACACGCTTGAAGAAGCGTTTAGTTACCGCGCGCCGTGGACACAAGCTCCTCAAGGACAAGCGCGACGAACTCATGCGCCAGTTCCTGGAAGCCGTGCGTGAGAATAAGCGCATCCGCCGCGAAGTGGAGGCGAAACTGGAGGTTGCCAATCAGCACATGTCCGTCGCGAGATCCCTGATGTCCAATCAGGCGATCGCCGTCGCTATGATGTACCATAAGCAGAGCATGACACTCGACGTTTCCGAGAAGAACGTCATGAGCGTCAAAGTCCCTGTTTTCAAAGCACAGTATAAGACCGCGGATGAGGGAGATATCTACTCTTACGGCTACTCCTTCACCCCGATCGACTTAGATGACGCGATCCTCGCGCTTTCCGACATCATGCCGGATCTGATCGCGCTGGCGGAGATCGAAAAGAAGTGTCAGCTCATGGCTTCCGAGATCGAGAAAACACGCCGTCGTGTTAACGCTCTCGAGCATGTCATGATCCCGGACTACGAAGAAAAGATCCGCTACATTACCATGAAACTCGACGAAAGTGAGCGTTCCGCGACCACGCGTCTTATGAAGGTCAAGGACATGATGATCGAAAAGACCATCCGTGAACGTCAGGCCAGAGAACAGGAGCTGGACGCACAGATGGCTGATTGATCTTTCCCCTTTCAGGAAACGTGATGCGCCATGACTAACTTTTTCATTTTATTTCCGGTCCCGCCTATATCCTCGGGTTCTAAGCATTACGAGAAGAAAAAGGTCACTCGCAGGACGATTGGTTTCATCATCCTGTCCGTAGCATTTCTGCTTCTTCTCTGCGTCGGTTATATTCTCTATGTTTTCACGCCCCCGGCTTATGGATATAAGAATTTCGAAAAGATCGGAACGGTAGACTGCCATATCAGTGGAAGCAGTGAAGATAACGGCTATGTCTTCTACCTTATTCCCGATGGATCTTCCGAGTTTTACAAGACGATCGTCACAAAGAAACGCGCCCAGGAACTTGCCCGGATCTGTCATGATGATCCCACTTCCGAAAATGTATACCGCCTGGATGTCTATTCCACAGGAACCGACAATTACTATGTGTCGACATATGACGGTCTGAGCCGGGAGGAAGCCTGGAAAGACTACAAAGCGGCGCTTCGTGACAACTCTATCAAGACTCATGGCGTGGAAATGGGAATGGCCATCTTCTGTTCGGTGATCCTTTCCGGCGCACTGATCATCCTGATCCGTTGGCTTGTTCGAACGATCCGAAACGAGAAAACAGAGAAGTCCATCGCTTCTGCCCGTAACCGGGAACTTGCCGAAAGCATGCCGGATGAAAATAACAAAAAAGAAGAGCTCTCAGATGAAGCTCTTCTCGAAAGTTTAGATACGAATAATAACTCCTGGCACAAGTGATCTCATGCCGGAGCCACTTCAGTGGCTCCCCAGAAGCGGTGCGGATACGCGCGGCAGGATCCCCTGCATGTGCGCCAGGATCACACCATAGTTCGTGATCGGTACTCCCGCGTTCTGGCAGATGCGGATGCGGTGCATCATCTCTCGTGGATTGAGCATACATCCGCCACAGTGGATCACGAGATCAAAGTCCTTCAGATCATCCGGGAACGAATCACCGGAACTCCACTCGAAATGGAAATTCTTGCCCGTTGTCTTCTCGATCATCTTCGGAAGCTTCACCGTACCGATATCGTTGCACTGGCGGTGGTGCGTACAGCCCTCGGAGATCAGGATACGCGCGCCGTCTTCAAGATTATCGAGGAATCTTGCCGACAGGATCGCTTCCCCGAGATCGCCCTTATAACGTGCGAAAAGCATCGAGAACGATGTCAGCGGGATATCCTCGGGAACCAGTTCGTTTACTTCTTTAAATGCCTGGCTGTCGGTAACGACGAGCTTCGGCTTCTTCGACAGTGAGGCAAGTACCTCCGGGATCTGCGGGACCTGGGTCACGACACCGATTGCGTCACTGTCCAGAATATCGCGGAGCGTCTGCTGCTGCGGAAGGATCAATCGTCCCTTCGGCGCGGCTTCATCGATCGGAGTTACGAGAACGACGATGTCTCCCTCAGAGATAAGATCCGCGATGATCTTTCTTCCGTTATTCGGATCTACGACCAGATGCGCGACCATTTCTTTCAGATCAGTGATGTTGATCTTATCCGAAGCGGATACCCAGATACTGTCCTGGACGACTTCCTTTGTTCTGCCTTTGCCGATCCTCTGCGGGACCAGGTCAAGTTTGTTATACACCGTGATGTATGGGAGATTTCTCTCTTCGAACATCTTCTTCAGCATACGGTCACCGTCATTCATACCGAGCGTTCCATCCACGACGAGGATCGCGATATCGACCTTCGCCATGACTTCCTTACACTTCTCGATGCGGAGCATGCCGAGCTCACCTTCATCGTCCATGCCGGGGGTGTCGACGATCATTACGGGGCCCAGCGGAAGAAGCTCCATCGCCTTATAGACCGGATCGGTCGTCGTTCCTTTCACATCGGAAACGATGGCGATCTCCTGATTGGTAAACGCATTGACCACGCTGGACTTACCTGCGTTTCTCATTCCGAAAAAACCGATATAGATGCGCTCACCGCGCGGAGTGGATGACAGTTCCATACGCTTTCTCCCCCGACACTCATAAAGAGTTTTCTCTTTTTCATTCTACCATATGCCGATAAGAGCAGGTGTCAGAAAACGCCCATCATTTATCGTGATCCGGTGCAAGAATCGTTTGCACAGAGGTGCTTTCCCCTATATAATAGACAGGAAAAACACATCAATATGGGGATACGGGTCAGATGAAAAAACACAAGTCAACATCGAGAAGAACATCAACAGCATTCACCACAGCAATTCTTTTGATCATCTGCGCTCTTGCCATGTCGGCTTGCGCGAAGAAAGACAGCAAGAGTCATTTATCCGGACCGGAGTCTTCCGCGGAAGATTCTTCTTCGAGTGATTTAACAGACTCATCCGATGCTTCTGTTTCTTCTGAAGAAACAACTCTACCTTCAGAGACAACCACCGAGCCTTCTGCGCCCGAGACCAGTGACACGACTCCGTCTTCTTCCGAGACTCTGCCGACACCTACCCCGACACCGGCTCCGACAAATACACCTACACCGAAGCCGACCAAGGCACCGAATACTCCTACGCCGAAGCCGAAGGAGAATACACCGACTCCGGTTCCACAGGAGACTACTCCGGCTCCACAGGAAACGACTCCGGCTCCACAGGAGACTACTCCCGCTCCCGAACCGACGGAGACTACTCCGGCTCCGAAGCCGGCACCGAGTGGTGAAGCCTCCAGTGCATCCGCTCAGGCAGTACTGGATATCCTCAATGCCAAGCGTGCGGAATTAGGTCTTCCTCCGCTTACATTAAACAGCACCATGAATGCAGCTGCCCGTGTCCGCGCTGTGGAGATCTCTCAGAACTACGATCATACACGTCCGAATGGACAGAAGGGAACCAAGGCTCTTGTCGAGCAGGGTATATCCTACAGTTACGCAGCAGAATGTATCGGCCATGGTCAGAGCTCCGCATCGGAAATTGCCAATGACTGGCTGAATTCTGACGGTCACTACAAGAAGATCACCGATACACGCGTCAATAACGCCGGTATTGCCAATTGTGGTACCTACTGGGTACTTCTCCTGATGAACTAAAACTTACTCCGTTTTATTTCTACGGATTTCTTCAAACCTGGCCTGCATGGTCGGGTTTCCTTTTATCAGCTTCTTGACGTCCACTTCCTCGACCTTCCTGTTTGCGATGCGGAGATTGTTATCGGATCCCTGCAGTTCCTTCTTGACCTTCTCGAGGTGCTGGATCGTCTTGTCGATCTCATCGATCGCCTTCTCGAAGTGCGAGTGCGCCAGGTTATAGTTTCTTCCGAAGTCATCTTTAAACTTCAAGAGGTTTTCTTCGAAATTGGAGATATCGATATCCTGGTTCTTCACGATCGCCAGTTCCTGCTTATACTTCAGCGCATTTTTCGCGGCATTTCTAAGGAGCGTGATGATCGGGATGAAGCACTGCGGACGCACAACATACATCTTGTCATAGCGGTAGGAGACATCGACGATCCCCGCGTTATAGAGCTCACTGTCACTCTCAAGGAGTGATACCAGGACAGCGTACTCACAGTTCTTTTCCTTACGGTCCTTATCGAGTTCCTTGAAGAAGTCCTCGTTCTTATGCTTCGTCGCGGTCTCGTCCATCTCGTTCTTCATCTCGAACATGATGGAGACGATCTCCACGCCATTCTCATCCGTCTCGCGGTAGATATAGTCGCCCTTACTTCCGGATCTCGCGTCATTATCCTTCTCGAAATACGCGTTCTGGAAAGCGGTCGCGCGGAGCTGGTTGAACTGGATCTCGCAGTGCTGCTCGAGCGTCTCACCGACCATCTTCGTCGACATCCTCGTCTTCAGATCCTTATAGTACGCGATCTGCTCGTCCTTCTGATCGAGAAGAAGCTTTCTCGTATCCTTTTCCTGTACCAGTGCTTTTTCCAGATCGTGCTTCTCATTAGTCAGCTTCGTCTCGAGGTCGCGCTTCTCGTTCGTAAGTTTCGTCTCAAGATCTCTCTTCTCCGTCTCGATCTTATTCACGGCTTCCATCACAGCGATGGTCTTCTTATCTTCATAAGAGTTCAGCTCGCTCTGAAGTGCCGCGGCTTTCTCTTCGGCTTTTCTTACCTGTGCCTGAAGCTTCTGTATCTCTTTGTCGTGCTCTTCCTGAACGCTCAGGCGGATCTTGCTCTCTCTCGCTTCGATATCTGCCTTGTGCACTGTCTCGAGATTCTTCTCCATCTCTTTGACACGTAATG
>DBYF01000098.1:28339-28606 GCA_002310155.1 Mageeibacillus sp. UBA1193
TATTCTTCTAAAACATCGTATATAAGCTATTATACATCACCGATGATTGAAGCTGTTTGACACTTTGAGCGAATATAAGTCCCGGATTGTCCAATGGAAATATCCCGTTGGTCATTTCTGATTGAAAAGCACTNNTCACGGATCTGCGAAACGATCGAGTTGACCGCGGTATCATCTACTTCAAATGTTTTCCCGCAATGAGGGCACTTCAGTTCTGCCATAGAAGCCTCCTGTTCGTCGCTATTCTTCTAAAACATCGTATATAAG
>DBYF01000098.1:28678-30163 GCA_002310155.1 Mageeibacillus sp. UBA1193
TTGGTCATTTCTGATTGAAAAGCACTCTCAATGGCAAACAAGGAGCTATCCCATTGTTGAGATAGCTCCCCCTGCTTCAGTTCCTTTCCGAAAAGAAGCCGCAATCAGGCCGTCGGATCATTCACCACACCGACGAAAAGGAGAGCACCTGTTTCGGAGAAGATCTCGAAGATGAACGGACGGTCAAATATAAGATGGTAGTGGTCTGACGGAGCACACTGTCCAACAGCTGCCCATGTAGTGACTGCAGCGGCTTTACAGCCCTCTTCATCAATCATGACACGCACATCCTGTTCCACCTTCTTCACGAAAAACTGATCATTAGGTCCCTGATCTACTATGGAGGAAAAGTCTCCTTTACACTCATCAAAGGCGTCTGTAATCCCAAGTTTTTTCAATTCGTCGATCATGTCATTCTTATAGCCTACATCGAACTTCGGAAGAGAAAGATCAACCATCGCACCATAACCGTTCGTAGGATCGTTCAGGAGTTCCATGAATTTCTCGTCTTCAAGGAGATCTCTGACGGAATAGCCTTCATCCGGGAGAATCAAACGCATCTTTCCGTTTCCGTCCAGCGGCAGTTCCACTGCTGTATACCCTTCGTCCGCGATACAATTTAATTCCTCGTATTCCATATTCATGAAATCGCAGGTAATATCTCCGGAATTCGCGTGGAATACGCCCTCTTTCGTATTCACCTTCTGGAAACTGAAGAACCACTTGCCGCTGTAATTAATTGTCGATGCAATCATGTACAGCATGTTCGGATCCATTTTCATGTCCGATGTATAGTCCGAAAGAAGTCCGTCTGTCTGACGGTTGATCCACTTTCTGAATTCTTCTTCATACTTCTCGTCTTCCGGATCTCCGCTGAATACAGAACCGAAATACTCTGTGGCCAGCCGTTCGACTGTGTCATTCTTGTATTCGAATCTATCACTCAGCCACAATGAGTTCGCCGGGAGGCACTTAGCGAAGCCATCGTCGACATAGTTCGCCAGGAAGAGTGCTTTTACATTCGCGCGGAGAGTATCCAAGTCCGGAACACCCAGGACCTTCAGAATCTGTTCTCTCGTGTTTCCATCGGCCGTCTCCGCCACCATACTCATGGAGAGATAGAGACTTAACGGAGAGTATGCAAAGTTCTCCGTGTCTCCCGCTTCCGCCATAAAAGTACCCGTACTGTCTTTCAGGAATGCTTCATATCCGTCCCGGTAGCCTTCAGGCTGGTTTGCCAATTCTGCTCTTCCTTCCCTCCATTTTTTCATCTCGGTGTTATAGATGTCGCGCGCTTCAGCACCATTCAAATAATCTTCTTTATCGAAGTCCGGATGCTGTGCCATCTCCGGATACACTGGTTCCGCAAGAAGGATCTTAGCGTCACTATTCTTTCCCTTTTTCTTATAGAGCACTTTCGGAAGCGCGATGGAAATTGCGAGGATCACTGCCGCAGCCGCGATTCCCAGTTCGATCCAGAGGATC
>DBYF01000070.1:0-849 GCA_002310155.1 Mageeibacillus sp. UBA1193
GATCGATCTGTGCATACATGACAGAAAGGAAAACCTATGGATTACAACGATATCTCTGCAAGCAAACTGGTAAGTTTTTCCGACATGCCGCCGGGACAATTCCTGCTCGGTATATTAAGTGCCTTCGATAACCGATATCAGGCATTCGCGGACAGTTACTTCAAAGAGATCACATGGAAACAGTTCTTCGCGATCATCTGTCTTAGGATCTTAGATACACCCCCGACGATCAATGAACTGTCAGAGGTGATGGGGAGCTCACACCAGAACGTCAAGCAGATCCTGCTGAAACTGGAGAAAAAGGACCTCATCGAGATCTTCCCGGATGCGAATGACCGAAGAAAGCAGCGGATCCGCATCAGCAAGCATGGCAACGAGTTCTGTAATTGCCACGATCCGGAGAGTATCCGCCTGATGGGGCTGCTTTTCTCAGGGATCTCGGATGCCGAGTTTGAGACAGCGATCGGAGTAATCGGAAAGATGGAAAAGAACCTGAAAGAAATGCAGCAAATGGAGTAATGACATGAAAAACATTATCGTATACACATCACAGACCGGATTTACCGAGAAATACGCAAATCTCCTCGGAGAAAAGATCAATGGCGAAGTCCTCACACTGAAGGACGCGAAAAAGAAACCGGACAGTTTCTTTGCCGATGCGGACAGTATCGTCTACGCAGGCTGGCTCATGGCAGGAAAAGTTACGGGAAGTGACTGGATGGTCAAAAGACTCTCCGCTTTTTCCGGAAAGAAACTGGCATTTATCTGCGTCGGCGCAAGCCCCGTGGATGCACCGGATGTAAAAACAGCTATGGAACGTCTTCTCAATGATGAACAGAGAAAAGCCGC
>DBYF01000070.1:899-10520 GCA_002310155.1 Mageeibacillus sp. UBA1193
ATGAAGGCTTTTGCCTCCATGCTCAAGAAGAAAAAGGACCAGACCGAAGCCGAGAGACAGATGGCAGAATTGATCTCTCACGACTACGATCACTCGGATCCGAAATACCTCGATCCGGTCATTGCATACATTAACGCGTGATCACAGGATATCAGAAACGGAGGACTGACATGAACGAGACATTCGATATCCAGAAATATATGCAGGGTGGTGTAGAGCGGATCATTCGTGATTCACTGAGGGCTACGCTGGGAAATCTCCGTGCGCAGACATTCTTTCTCCGTTTCGCCAAGGCAAGTAAAAAGGCTGCCGGTAAACGTACTGAATCAGAAAAGCAGGGTCTTCATATCCCTGCCTTTCTGATCGCGAGTATCACCTCGAACTGTAACCTTCACTGTGCGGGATGCTATTCAAGATGCAGCGGAGCGACCACAGACTGCGAGCCCGAAGACCAGCTCACCGCTTCCGAGTGGGGCAGGATCTTCGAAGAGGCAGAAGAACTGGGAATCAATTTCATTCTTCTGGCAGGCGGAGAACCGCTTCTCCGTAAGGATGTGATCGAAGAAGCCGCCAAGCAGAAAAACATCCTTTTCCCGATCTTTACGAATGGTATTTTTCTTAGAAAAGACAACCTCGGATTCTACGATGAGCACAGGAACCTGCTCCCAGTGATCAGTATCGAAGGAGATCGTGAGCGGACTGATTCCCGACGTGGAAAAGGTGTCTACGACCATCTTCTCTCCGCTATGGAAGGGCTGAAAGAAAGAGACCTGCTCTATGGTGTATCCGTCACCGTAACGTCGGAGAACCTTTCGGAGGTAACATCGGAAGAGTATCTCCGTGATCTTTCGGATCGCGGCTGCAAACTCGTGATCTATGTCGAGTATGTTCCCGTGACTTCCGAGAGCACAGATCTCGCACTGTCAGATGATCAGCGGGATCAGCTGCTTGCAGGTGTCAATCAGGTAAGAGTCTCTCATCCGGAGATGGTATTTGTATCCTTCCCGGGCGACGAGAAAAGCTCCGGCGGATGTCTGGCTGCAGGCAGAGGATTCTTCCACATCAATTCGCGTGGAGGCGCGGAGCCATGCCCCTTCTCCCCTTATTCGGATATCAATGTCAGAGACACGTCTCTTAAGGACGCGCTGAATTCTCCGCTGTTCCATTCGCTTCAGGAGAACGGTCTTCTCCTGGAAGATCACAAAGGCGGATGTGTGCTTTTCGAAAAGAAAAAGCAGGTCGAGGACCTGCTTGATCAAAAATCCTGATTATCACACATCAGATATAGATCTCTGCTGCTTTATAATGCAGATACAGCGATTTTACAAGATTCAGTAATGTATCATCCGTATAATACCTCAGTGCGTTGGACATGAAATTCAGAATGCTGTATCTGATCATGCCCTCATTTTCACCGCAGGAGATCTTCAGTTCGAAGAGCTCGTCGAAATCCGAAGCGGAGATCCCGCAGATGCGTACGACCTGATAGCCGTCCTTATTGTATGTTTCCAGCTTATTGCCGTGATCAGAGGAGAAGGTCAGTTTCTCACTGCTGCTGAAGTACAGTGACAGTGTCGTCTCTGATTTAAGAGCGATCGACGAACCTTCAAAAGTCACGCCCGGGATCTGGTTAAGGGCGACTTTGGAGGCCGGTGCCGCGCTTTTTACTTCCTGAGCGGTAACAGAAGAGACCTCATCGTAATTCAAACATTCCGTATCGATAAGAGCAGGATCTATTCCAAAGTACTGCTGGGCCCATGTACTATAGCAGACAAGTGTATTTACAAAAGGCGCCGCCTGCTTATACTCGGCATTTTCGTCCTCATGGGTGAGCAGATAATCGGCATAGTCCTTCACGGAATACGTATACTTCTTACCGTATGTCCCATTATCGACCATCTGCATACCGATTGTTGATGCGAAATCTTTCGCCGATACCTGGCACTTGAATACGTAGTAGGTCTTTCCGTCCTTTGTGACAACATCCGCGACAGCTCTGCTCTCGCCTGCTTTTGCCTTTACATAGACCTTCCGGTTCTGGATCTTGTCGCCGGAAGGAACAGCAAACTCCAGATACGCGTCATCAGTAAGTACGGATGAAGAAAGATCCATATAGAAATTCACACCGATATCACCGGAAAGGCTCAGGCTGCAACCGCAAAGATCCTCATCCAGGTGCGTCTGGCTGGACCATTCGGAGATCGCTTTCAGAGACGGCATCCATAAAGGTCTCGTCTCACCTTTTTTCAGCGGGATACAGACCACAGAAATCGTCGTATCCTTCGTATTTGTCAGATGGACCGCAAGTTTTCTGTACTCACTGTTATCTTTTGCTCCCGGTACAACCATGGATGTCGGAAGCGGCTCCGCTTTCATTGCGGTAAACTGACCGTCCTCACTGATAAGTTCCACCCATAATCTGTCAGAACCGACAGTTATGATCGCGCTTCTGCCGTCAGCAGCAATATCGATCTGTCCCTTGGTATGAGCGAACCAGTAGATCTCACCGGGCTGATTAAGGGAGATCTCATCCTGGATGATAATGCATTCCTTATCCTTTATCATCTTGAGAGCGCGGGTCACCTTTTTGGCGCCGCTCGGAGCATACGCATCCGTTAAGTCGGTAACGGCATAGGCTTCATTTCCGCCCTGGAATTCAGTGATGAGACAGTCTGCTCCCTCACGCTGGTCAATATCCTCTGTCGGATTAATGACAAGTGTATTGTGTCCCTCCGCTTTTATACGATAGGAATACAGACGGTCATCGAGCTTATAGTTCTCATTGCCCAGATCTGTGAAAAAGCGCGAGCCGTTTGATTCAATATAGAACGAGCCCAGATCGTAATGTCCATGATACTTGTAATTGTTTTCTCCAGCATGCAGAGCCGCAATAGTGCCACTCTTTTTCCATGTGTTTCGGAAACTTGCATTAGATGCCCCGACAGATCCGTAGTCTGTAGAATAGTTGCCGCCCTGACTGCTCTGATTGCTCTCGTCGATCCACAGAACATCGAAATAACTGTACGACGGACGTTCTCTTAACTTCTTAAGACGGATCCCGGAGATCTCCGGTGCATTAAACTGCTTGCCAAGCCACAGGAAAACTGCCCAGTCTGTCTCACGACTGTCATCGTCATCACCGAAGCTGAATGATGTCGGAGCATTAGAACTCATGTATCGAACAAATTCAACGGATTTTCGGACGCCTTCATAATCGGCAAGACCATAGTCCGTTCCTGTCGCGCTTTTCAGTGCGCAAGACTGCAGACCGAGATAATATGTGGCGTAATCCCAATATCCGAGACCCTCAATGTATGTTCCGTCTTTGACACTATATGCAAGGCGTACAAAGGAATACGCTCTCTTGTATCCATAAGTAAGAACCTGGGATGCGATTTCTCTCGCATCTTCCTCATCTCCAATAGCGAGTGCTGCCAGATTCGTGCCGCCGGTGCACACGAGCTGCCAGTTATCTCCCTCATCCTTATCCTGATACCATTTGTAAGTGCGTGTGCGGTCGATCGGTTCGTCTTTATAATCCTCCATGACCTGAGTCAGTCCATTATTGACTATGGTCGTGCGGATCAATTCTCTCTGCTCAGGAGTCATCCAGTGATAGAGCCAGTCATAACCGTATGCAAAAGCGGTACACATTTCAGCTGTATCCAGGAAATGCTTCGGACTCCAGTCAGGGTAATTGCAAGCTGATTCAAGTTCCTGGTAAGCACGCTCGGCATATCGGTCTTCACCGAAAAGATTGTATGCCATAGCAAGCGTGGCGACATAGCGCTGTACTCTTTTTGACGTTTCGAGAAGATGATCAGTGCCATAAGCGTCATACTCACAAATGGGACATTCGCGAATGATCCTGTCTGCCTCAGCACGGAGTTTCGAAAGAAGAACGCCCGTTACTGTATCTCTGTCTATATGTGATCTCAGGCTGGCAAGCTTCTCTTCCGTCATGATAATTCTCGGATGAGCATTCATACCGCTTACATTGATCAAGTCATTGATGACATGATCACCATCTATAAAATCACCGTAATCACTCAATTCGGGAACCGTCTTCGCCAAAACGTAACCCGGCATCATACTGATTATCATTACCAACGCAACCAGAAGACTTAATATGTTTTTCTTCATGTCATTTCCTCTTTCTTGAAACCGTGATGTTCAACCCTGATTTGCGGGTTTATTATATTTTATATTTATGGCGAATACAACTGAAATTAGGGCATTTCACAGCGAAATTTCACTGCAAAAAAGATTTAATGATTCCGAAGCAAGATAATATCTGATTTGAGAAAAATAGATATGAAATCAACAATACTTCTGACACTTTCTCCACTATAGTTAAGAGATATCGATTGAACAGTGGAGGAATATGCGGGTAAATAAGTGAAAACCCCGAAAGCTTTTCCACGGCTTTCGGGGTTCTTTTCTGACTGTTCCGATGTAATCACAGAAGCGATATCTTAATCTCCGGACTCTTCTGCCGGATCTCTCAGCGGGAAATTCAAGTCAAGCGTAAAGTTGCCTCTTTCGTCAATGAGCTTACTAACGAAATATGTCATATACAGGGAAGACTCATTATCTCCCGAGCCGAGCGTCATGAGCGATTTGCGGTCCAGAATCCTCATCAATGCATCACAGCAAGCAGT
This sequence comes from Mageeibacillus sp. UBA1193, assembly GCA_002310155.1. GTDB lineage: Bacteria > Bacillota > Clostridia > Saccharofermentanales > Saccharofermentanaceae > Scatonaster. Next base: position 5,561 of record DBYF01000070.1, read on the forward strand.
ATAGAGTTCTTCCCATCTATCCCTGTCCGGTGCAACGATAAGAATACTTACGCGGCTTCCCTCATTCAGTGTGCCGTCGTCATTACGAAGAATGTGGAGACTGATCTCATCAATGCCTTCCGCGTTTTCCTGAGTGTCCAGATCCCAGAAATAGAACACCCAGTTGAAATTATCATCCTGCCACTGTATATCATTCGGATATACCGTGCAGAGATCCGGGAAATTCTCCATGGTGGTATCCTTTGACAGGTGGGAGATCGCGATAAGATTCTCGATTATTTCTTCCGTATTCTTTCCCTCGAACGACAGGAAAATAGTACCATCCGGATTGGGCTGGCCCGCTTTGGTAAATGCCATGGTTGCCGAAGTATCATCATCTGTCGGCTCCGAAGTGGTCTCATCTGCTACGGTTGTTGTCTCTTTCTTAGAGATTCCTGTCGTCTCCTCGGTGGGTTCTTCGGAACTATTTTCGATGATCTTTTCGGAAACATCCTGCGAAGTGACTACCGTCTGTTCTTCTTTCTTCGGTTCCTCATTCTTGTCTGTTGTGTTGTTTCTATTTAAGAGGATTATGCCGGTGACAGCACCTACTGCCAGTAAAGAGGCACAACCTATAATGATTTTCTTACTCATACTACCTGTTCCTTTCCTGATCACTTCAGAAGCGATCTTTTTTCCGGCTTCCGTGGAAGCCGCCTCTGTAGATGCGGACAGGCGATATAATGAAGCGGGCATTGGTTTGATCTGCACCTGCTCGGCTTCTTTGTTAAACAGCAATGTTAAGAATGGCAGCGGCATCGCAAACAGCTTCGTATTACTTTCTTCTTCATATTTTTCTACCTCCTTCTTGATCTTATTGCGGGCATAGTTCAGACGCCAAAGGACCGTTCCCTGCGGGACACCAAGAGCTTCTGCGATCTCTTTCGTACTCATCTCATTAAAGTAGAATAAGATGATCGTTCTTCTGACTTCTTCTGACAGGGATTTCTCGATAATATCCATGACGATCCTGCGCATCTCGTCCGATTCCACGATCGAATCCGGCAGAAAGTTTTCCGGAACTGTCTCGAGGTTTTCCAGGATCTCGTCCTCGATCTGTTCTGTTCTTGACAGTCTCAGACGGTTCAGGCACTTGTTGGCAGCGATCTTCTTAAGAAGAGCAACTGCTTTGCTCGTGTCTTCCAGGTTTCCGTAAGATTCCATAAAGGAAACAAACGTATCCTGCACGACATCCTCGGCATCGGCTTCATTCTTAAGCAGAGCCATGGCTGTCCAGTACACGGCGCGGTAACCTTCGTTATAGATCTTTTCAAGTTCTTTCTCTGTCATAACTTGCCTCCTTCATATCCGCATCTACTCACTAAACAACTGAGGGACACAGATTATTGGGTGGTAGAGGAAAATAATTTTCTTTTTTTCACATACACAGTATAGCAATGATTAAAGTAAAAAACAGAATATAGATATATTGAAAGTTTTTTCTATTAGTTACCCAATAATTTCCCCGGGTTAGTTGTTTAGTAGGTAGAAGCAGCAATCACATGGTAAAATATTCATGGGTTGTGTCACACATTTAAGTGATCAGAGGTAAAGGGTATGTGTACGGAGAATAATCAGAATCAGGAAATCAATCCGGAAATGAACACTGAGCAGGAGCAGTTCCAGGAACTGCTTCAGGATCAGAAGATCCTTTCCGAGGAAGAAGCGATCGCGCTTGCAAACGGCATCACGGAGGAAGAGGCAATTGCTCTGGCATCTTCCGGAGGGAGCACAGTTGACCGGCAGGCAGCAAGAGCTGCCGTGGCAGGTGCTTTTCGCGAAGAATTAGGACACGCGATGGAGCCGGGCGCGAAGGTGATGTCGGCGGACAGAGAACTCCGGTATTGCCTGGAACTTCAAAGAGACCGCATCGCGAGAAAGAATATCCGCTTTACGGAAGAATTCGATCCGGGCAAAAAACCTGTGCGAAGCGCGGTGAATAACGTGCGTTCCTGGCAGGACGGCCACTACGAGACGTCGTGGTCCGTCGGATATATCAACCATAAGAAGACCGCCGAGAGAGCTGGCATGAAGACGTTTAAGAGAAAAGACCCGCAGTCGATCTGTGAAACGGTCATCGATGTCAGAAACGGCGAAGATGTCAGCGGGGATACCTACTGCTGTCCGAACTGCGGCGCGGTGTCCACGATCCGGGAACTGCAGGAAGGATGCAGCCAATGCGGCACTTCTTTTCACATGACCGAACTCTATCCGAAGGTCGGCAACTATTTCTTCGTCCCTGACCCGGGCGTAAGTACGGATCCGATCTGGAAGACAATGATCCGATACGGACTTTGTTCTCTGCCCGTTACGCTCATTCTGTTTGCGCCGATCGTGTTGCAGGATCCCAGTGCGAGTCACAGTATGATAAGTACCTATACACCCGAGAATTGGGTGGTTCCGTCTCTGGCGCGGGTCATCGCGTATATCGTTACCATGATCGTTGCAAGCCCGATCATCGGATACTTCGTATGGTTCCTTTCGCTCTTCTTTGCGGGATTCAAAACGCTTGGAAAAGAGACTCCGGCCGCACTTTCCGTCGGAAGTTCCCGAAAGAGATTCGCGGCGAAGATGTCGGCGATCAGCCCGGCATATACCTTCGAAACATTCTCTTCGAAGATCACGACACTTTTCCGGATCCTGGTGTTCTCCGATAGCCGCGAGAGCCTTCCTTTTAATGCGGTAAAAGAACTCGGGTCGGATCTTGATGATGTGGTTGACTGTACCTTCCACGGATGGATGTCCTGCAAGAAGATCAAAGTGGAAAACAATAACGTCTATGTCACGGGCGATGTGTTTGTGGATACTACGCGGGATATGGGCGACCGGCTGAAAGTAAGAAGTGAGGTCTATCAGATCACGGCAGCAAGAAGGACCGATGTTCCGTTCTCGACGAACTTCTCCATCGCTAAGATCCAGTGCCCTTCATGCGGCGCAAGCTTTAACTCTTTTAAATCGAAGAACTGCCCGTACTGCGGTACGGAGTGCCCGCCGGCAGAAGATGACTGGATCATTCAGGATGTTAAAAACGTCGGAAAGAAATATGCGCTCAAGCGTCTTTTCTGGGCGTTCGTTATTATCGCGCTCGCTGTTCTGATGATATACGTCACGATCACTGACTTAAAGAGCGGCTACAACAGGTGAGGTAAGGATTATGTTTATTATTCTGTATTGTGTCGTTTTGGGAATCGTCGTGAAATTCTATGGCATGGAATTGATGCATGATGTGAAATCCGCGATCATTTTTGTCGTCGGTGCGACGATCGGATTATATCTTTCTGTGGAGATAAACTCGATCCCCAGGAAACTTCGTGCCAGAAAGCAGCTGGCTCATCTTACCGGAAGGGCGGAAGGCCGGATCACAAGCCATTACGAGGATACATATGAGACCCAGGATGAGGACGGAAACTGGCATAGGAATTCCCGTGGAACCGTCATTTACTATGAGTTCGATGTCGGAGGGAATACATATACCGGACAGGGGTATGGTTCCTGGAAACGGGCAAACAGAGAACAGCAGACGATCTGCTATGATCCGGATCATCCGGAAGATAATCTTCCCTTGTATGATATTGACAGCAAAACGAAGACTCATTTTATCGGATTACTTTTGTACTTGGTCATATCGTTTGCGGTCTTCTTCGGACTCATCTGGCTGTTTTTTGGCGTGATCTATAAAGGCTGAAAAGAAGACGATCTTCCTCTTGATCACGGGGAACTGAGGCCGCAGGATTTAGGCATTAAGATCGATCCACATCGCGGGACGGACCGCGTTCATACTGACAAATACACTCCGGCCTCCGAAGTTTACGGAGCCGTCGGCACTGACATATGCGCCCGGCGACCTGAGCCACCACCTGCACGAATTGTCGTTATTCGAGGCCATCTGACATCTGCGTGCGCTGTTCGTTGAAAAGTACAGGATCGCTTCCGTGCTGTCCAGGAGAAAGATCTTGTCGACGGTATCGTTTCCGCGTACTTTGCTCAATGTATGAGTATTATCAGCAGTGACGGATGTGCTTAAGATCATGTTCTTTTCTTCCGCGCTAAAAGCACTGTTAATGAAGATGTCGTTCATCCACATCCGCAGTGAGCACGTCTCCCATGTGACGTCAGTATTATTCTCGTTATACTTCAGCTGATCAAGAGCGTCTTTGCTGATCAGAAGCGCCCTGCTTCCTTCACTTCTCAGGACAAGCCATTCGATGTCGGAAGCTACACTTCCCGATGTCTGAGGATAGCGTCCGAATGTGATCTTCACGAAGCCTTTGCACGTCGAGACCTCCTTGAGATTCTTCGCACTTACGATCTCAATAATACGGGGATTGGACAGCAGTACTTTGACCGCCTGTCCGAAACTCCACTTGTCCGAACTCTCGCCCTGCCCGTCTACCGCCTTTGACGTTAGCGTGGCAACGACTTTTTCCGCTGCTTCCTGCGCTTCTTTTTCCGCCTGCTTTTTTCTTTCTTCTTCGGCTTTAATGCGCATCATTTCCGCCGATTTATACGCGGCAATATAGCCGTTGATGTCGGCTCTCAAAGAATCGCTTCCGTATCGCAGGGCTTTCTTTGTGTTTATGTTGTTCTCAAATTGAGTTACATCGTTCAAAAGGCCGAGATGAGGGACCTGCAGGTCCGCCATCGCTTTTACCAGATATGCCTCACCGTCTTCCGGATCGATATCCAGAACCTTTTCCGCGTACCTGTCCGCGCTGCTCCATTCACTTTCTGAGATGAACATGAAAGCTCGCTTGATCAGACCGATCTTTGTCAGATCGCCTTCTTTCACAGCAACCGGTGCTGACGCAGGCTGATTATGGGATCCCAGGATCTTCTCGATTCCGCGGAGCAGATCCTGCATGGCGCCGACTTTTCCCATATCCTGAGCCTGAAGTCTGGCGAATTCCTTAGGCATGTCATA
>DBYF01000070.1:10576-13076 GCA_002310155.1 Mageeibacillus sp. UBA1193
AACGGCTCCACTCGTTCTTCACCCAGACGGCGTTATAGTATTCGTAGTCCGTTCCGAAAGCCAGCATGATCTTGGCTGAGTTGAGCGCTGCGAAAATATAGGGTTCGTATTCCTGACCCAGTTTGTCTTCGAGGCTGATCCTCGAGAAGAAAACTTTATATCCTTTTTCGACAAGCGCATGGTATACATCCTGTGCGATCACACTGTCGATCGTACGATTACCCGAATCGTCAGTCTCTTTATAGCAGATGAAGATGTCATATGGCGCTTCCTTGGAAGATACTTCATTGATAGCGATACGTAATGCCTCGATCGCTTTCGCTTCTTCTCTATACACGGCACGGGAAGCAGGATCCGAGCATTCCATTACCATCTCGAAATCCTGATCTTCCATAATGCTGTCGAATGATGATCTGTGACATGTCGGGACTTTTTTGCCGGTTCCGGGATCATCTACATATTCAATACCATACTTGCAAAGCAGAAGTCCCCAATAGGCTTCTGCCTCTTCCGGATAGTCCGTGATGATCGTCTCATAGACTCCGGAAGCTTTATCGAATTCGCACGCGAATCTTAATCTGTTCGCGCGTGAAAACAGATTGAACTTCTTCTCATCGTCTAATTGCGGGACAGTCTGAACCGAACCGCAGTACTCACATTCACATACGGTCATACCTTCGACAACATCGAGGTTACCGCCGCACATTTTGCATTTGAATACTGCCATTTCGTTTCACACCTTAAACTTATTTACCGATGAATCTTACTTGCCCAGCTTGCAGATCCGGTTTCTTTCGGAAAGACCGGAAAGCAGTTTGTCGCAGTAGGATTTTGCGGTGCCGTAGTCGCCGTTACCAAGAGCATTCTTGAGTTCTCTCAGCTGAGCATCCAGATCAGCTTCCAGCGCACTTGTTGCGGCTGAAGAAACCGGATCACTGAACTTAAACTCGTCGGCAAGCTTCTTAAGATCTTTTTTGAGTGCTTCATCAGAGCACTGGTCAGCAAGACCTGCGGACACTGCCTGAAGCGAACGCATATTGGAAGTGGTCTGCTTGACCTGGACATCCTGACGGACGACCTCATCACGAACTGTTTCAGCAGCGATGCAGCCAATGGCAGCTACCGCGAAGATAATCACGTTGATAATGAGCACTACCCAAGCCGGGACCTTTGAAGCCCATGCCATTTCGGCGATACTTACGGCCAGCTGTACGACCAGATAAATGATACCGATCCTTGCGATCGGGAAACCATAGAATCTGCTCTTCGCGTCTTTTCCTTTAGTGAAGGAGGTACCAAAGACATAGATCTGGAAAAGGATCGCGATCACTCCGGAAACGTACGCGATCCAGAATGCAGCCGTCATGCTGAACGGCGCAGCAAAAGCTATCACGCTGAATACAGCCAATACTATCGCTAATACAATACATCCACGTAATCCGTTCTTACTCATTGATTACTCCCCCCTCTTCTTTCCGCAGTTGTTGCAGAAGTTTCCGATGATACCTTTCTGTCCGCAGGAGCAGTCCCAACGGTCCTCGACCGGACGGGCAGCGCCGCAGTTATTACAGAAATTACCAACGATTCCCTTAAATCCGCAGCTGCAGTCCCAGGTATCTTCCGGGAGTGGTTTCTTACTGCCGCAATTGTTGCAAAAGTTTCCGACGATGTTCTTCTGGCCACAGGAGCAATCCCACGTGTCTGCAGAAGGAGCAGTTGTATCGGAAGACGCAGTATTATTGGCCGGCTGCTGTGCGCCGATCCCCTGCATCATTCCACTGATCTGCGGCATGATCGCGTTCGCCGCCGCCATACCGACACCGAGTCCCATCATGTCGCCAACGATGCTGCTTCCGCCGCCTCCGTTGGAAACCTCCGGACCCATATTGCCGATGCCTTCCGCATAAGCCTTCTGAACTTCAGCCTGAAGCACATCTTTCTGATTGTAGCCCTTGGCTCTCATGACTTCGGCTTCTGTCAGGCCGGCAAGTCTCTGGGATTCTGCGTCCGCCTGAGCGGCAATGATCTTTCTCTCTGCTTCGCGTCTTGCGATTTCAGTCTCAGTCAGCTGCTTCTGCAGTTCTGCTTCTCTGTGAGCTACTTCAATGGCAGCCTTGCTCTGTTCCTGCGCGGTGCGGTACTGAGCTTCACTCTGTGCCTGCGCGGTCTTAACTGTCGCTTCTGCCTGAATGATCCTTGTGTTAAGAGTGATCGTATGGAGCTCTCTGATCCTCTTGAAGTTCGGATCATTTTCCGGAAGGACCACACTGGTTACATAGAACTGCGGGATCGTCAGACCATACTCCTCGAATCCGGGCAGGATCTTCTCACGGAGATTATCGGAAATGATACCGAGGTTCTCATCGATTTCCAAGATATCGATCTCATTGGCTTTGATGACTCCAGGGAGATTTGTCTTGACCGCATTTGAGATCAACGGACGGAAAGACTCCTGCAGTGACTTGGTAAAACCGGGACCGTCCTCCCAGGCGATTCCCTT
>DBYF01000138.1:0-1346 GCA_002310155.1 Mageeibacillus sp. UBA1193
ATACGGAACAGTCTCTGGATCTTTCTCTCTGTCGGCGGATTACCCTTCTGAACCTCAGAACCGCAGGTCAGAACGGACTTCTCGTCATGCGCCTTGGAAGAACCTGTCGCACCGCCGATACCGTCACGGCCTGTACGGCCGCCGAGGAGTACAACGATGTCGCCCGGTCTCGGACGTACACGAACGATATTTTCAGCCGGAGCAGCACCTACTACAGCACCGATCTCCATTCTCTTCGCAACATAACCCGGATGATAGATCTCATCAACGTGACCTGTGCAAAGACCGATCTGGTTACCATAAGAACTGTAACCAGCAGCAGCCGTACGGACGAGTTTCTTCTGGGAGAGCTTACCCTCGAGAGTCATGGATACCGGAACAGTCGGATCGCCGGCACCTGTAACACGCATCGCCTGGTAAACATAGGAACGGCCGGAGAGCGGGTCACGGATCGCGCCGCCGAGGCAGGTTGCCGCACCACCGAACGGTTCGATCTCCGTCGGGTGGTTATGTGTCTCGTTCTTAAACATGAGAACGTAGTCTTCTTTCTTTCCGTCAACATCGATCTGGATCTTGATGGAGCAGGCATTGATCTCTTCGGACTCATCGAGGTCAGCAAGCATGCCGTCCTTCTTGAGCTTTCTCATCGCCATGGTAGCAACATCCATGAGACATACCGGCTTCTTGGAGATCCTCTCACCGTAAACATCTTCTCTTGTGGAGAGATAGTCAGCATAGATGCTCTTCAGTTCCTCTGCAAAAGCACTGTCGCCGTCGATCTTGACGTCAGTAAGCTCGGTAAGGAATGTAGTGTGACGGCAGTGGTCAGACCAGTATGTATCGAGAACACGGATCTCTGTCATGGTCGGATCACGCTTGATGGACTGAAAGAACTCCTGGGTAAAAGCGATATCCGCATCAGACATTGCGAGTCCCCATGTCTTTCTGAGCTCGGAGAGCTCTTCTTTGGACTTAGTGGTAAATCCTTCGATCGTCGGAACGGAAGAAGGAACATCGAATACATCTTCGAGCGTCTCCGGCTTATCCATGGAAGCCTCACGTGCTTCTACCGGGTTGATGAGGTACTTGGCGATCGCCTTCTTCTGATCGTCAGAAACAGAACCATAGAAAACGATGACGCGGGCAACTCTTACCAGCGGCTTTTCCTTCTGTGTCAGGATCTGGCAGCACTGAGCGGCAGAGTCTGCGCGCTGGTCGTACTGACCCGGCAGGGATTCAATTGCCAGAACATAAGCTGCGTCGGAAACATCGATCGTCTCGTCATAAACAACGTCTACCGGCGGCTCGGAGAATACGACATTCTTTGCCAGCTCGTATTCCTCATC
>DBYF01000138.1:1399-4715 GCA_002310155.1 Mageeibacillus sp. UBA1193
TTCTCCGAAAAGATTCTTCGAACTTGATTACTCATAAATTACCTCCAAAAAGATGTATCCTTCAAACATTTCTATGGTATCACAAAACCTTGTCTCCTTCTTATAGAAAACAAGGTTTTTGTGCCATTAATTTAGTTTTTCCGCGACTTCTGTGAGAAGTTCGCTATTATATTTGAGGAAGCGCTTCAGCCCCTCTGCGTCGAGTGACCCGTGAGCCAGTCTCGCCTGATCGTAAATGTGCTGACACAGAGCATCCATCTTCTCTTTCTCAGATGCTACTCCGGCCATGCCGCGAAGCCGCAGTACCAGCGGATGATCGGTATTAAGTACCAGATCCATCTTCACCGGGAACATATCATCGAGGTTCTTGTACGGATCGTCTTCCTTACCGGTACGCATCGCCTCGAACTGCTTTCTCATCTCTGCCATTCTTCTGGCTTCCTCTGTCTCACGGATGAAAGACGGAAGCTGGTCCGCACCAAGAGCCACAGCGGAGACCTCAAGTTTCTCCTCGCCGGTCGCCGCCTTAAAGAGGTCGCTCAGTGCTTTTACCTCATCTTCGGAAGCCTTTTCACCCTCGAGCTCAGCATCAACACGTTTGAACTTGGTATCTGTGTTCTTGTACTCCAGGAAGGAAATGAAGTTGTTATCCAGTTCCTCGTTAAGAACGACAACATCAAAGCCCTTCTCCTTCGCCATAGCGATGTATGCCGCCTGCTGGTCCGGAGCCTTGGTATAACGGACTGTGTCCTTGTTCTTATCCTTGGTCAGTTCTTTCAGCGTAAAGAACTCATTATCGACGGTCTTAAAGAGGCAGATATCCTTGACCTTCTCGTAGAACTTCTCATCCTTCATCATGCCGTACTTCACGAAGATACTGATATCGGACCAGTAACTCTGGAAGCCCTCACGGTCGTTCTTGAATACCTCATTGAGTTTGTCGGAAACCTTACGGATGATGTGAGAGGACAGTTTCTTGACGTACTCGTCCTGCTGCAGGGCTGAACGGGAAACGTTCAGCGGCAGATCGGTGCAGTCAAGGCAACCGCGCAGGAGGAACAGGAATTCCGGAATAACTTCCTCTATGTTATCGGCAACGAAGACCTGATGATTGTAGATCTTGATACGGCCTTCGAGTGTCTCGTACACGTTGTTTGTCTTCGGGAAATAGAGGATACCCTGAAGATTAAACGGATAATCCATGTTAAGGTGGATCCAGAACAAAGGCTCCTTCATATCATGGAATACGGTTCTGTAGAAGTTCTTGTACTCTTCCTCTGTGCAGTCCTTCGGAGATTTCTTCCAGAGCGGCTCGGTATCATTGATCGGCATGATCTCATGGTCATGCTCCTTGTACTCTTCGCCCTTCGCTTCCGCTTCTTTTCTCTTCTTCTCCTCTTCCGCCTCATGCTTTCTGTCAGCAACGACATCGCTGTAGTAGAGGTCATACGGCATGAAAGAGCAGTACTTCTTCAAGATGCCGCGGAGCTTTGCCGCATCGAAGATCTTCTTTGCTTCTTCTGAAAGCGTGATCGTAATGGTTGTACCACGTGTGGTCCTGTCAGAATCAGAGATCTCATAATCCATGCCGTCATCCGATTCCCAGGCGACTGCCGGAGCATCCTTCTGGAAGGATTTGGTGTCGATCCTTACCTTGTCGGCAACCATGAATGCGGAATAGAATCCAAGGCCGAAATGTCCGATGATGCCGCTGGCATCTGTGCTCTCTTCCTTATACTTCTCGACGAAGTCCATTGCGCCGGAAAAAGCGATCTGGTTGATGTACTTATCAACTTCTTCTTCGGTCATGCCGATACCGTTATCGGTAAACTCGATCGTGCCCTCCTCACTGTCGAAGTTAACATGAAGCTGGTAGTCGTCAGTATCCTCTTTGACGGCCTCTCCGAGATCGACGAGTCTCTTGAACTTAGAGATCGCGTCCGAACCATTACTTACAAGCTCACGGACAAAGATATCCTGATCGGAATACAGCCACTTTCTGATGATCGGAAAGATGTTTTCCGTAGTAACTGAAATCGTGCCTTTTCGTGCCATATATGTACCTCCAAACTAATAACAGCAATTAAACAGTATCCAGATGTGCGTGCGAATCGATATATGCATGCACGATCTTCTGATAGCTCACCATCAGATCCTGAAGTTTCGGACACTCTGCCGAACGGAACTTCACATCGTCGATCGACTCGACCGGAAGGATATCAAACGGTGAACTGGTAACAAACAGACCCATCTTCGGCGGACCGTCGTCCTCCTCGGTCTCCATTCTGACCAGTTCTTCCATGGTAAAAGCACCCTCCGCAAGTGTTAATCCTGCTTCACGGATGGCATCCTTCACATATTTACGTGTGATTCCGATAAGGATCAGATCCTCTGACGGTGAATAAACTGTATTTTCATGCAGAACAAAGAAATTCGAACGGCCGCCCTCGACGAACTTGCCGTCATTACCGCGAAGGATGACCTCATACGGCATTCCGAAGACCGTTTTCGTGGCAGAAGCTTCTGCTACAGCTTTCTTGTAATCTCCACGGAATACCTTAACATGGGGTTCAACACGCTCCCAGGTAAGGCTCTTGGTAACAATTCCCTCCTTATACATCTCATCCGTCGGATAAGTCATATTACTGAGATAGATGAGATTCAGGGACTTGGTAATTACAACACGGACATTTCCATCCGCCATACCGCTGTCCCAGATCATATTCGTAGCAATAAAGTGGTATGTATCAGGATCGATCGGGAAATCCTCTTTGGCCGCGACTGATTTATGCAGACGTTCCATATGGTCTTCCCAGAAAAGCAGAACCCCGTTCTGGAAACGAACAGACTCGTAATAGGTGATCTCATCGGTAGGTTCAAAGAGCTTTCTGCCTTCCGGAGAGTCGAATAAGACCTTCTCCCCATTCAAAGTACAGTAATTTCCGATGTTTCCTTCCACCAGCGGATACGCCATGATCCTGTCCCCTTTCATCCGCGGATGTCATTTATACAAAAATCCCCCGCGTACCGTATAATTTTACTCTTTAAGTAGTCTTTCGTAAACAAAGATAAATTCGTTATTTGCACAACATTTATATACTTGTATTAAGTAGTAAACATTAATAGAATGAATTTCGAAATATCGGTTGACGGAGAAGGATTCGTCTGCTACAATGCCTTTATGCAAAATTGTTAATAATTATTCACGGAGGTGCCTTATGGCAAAGGAAAAATTCTTACTTGCGTATTCAGGCGGACTGGATACATCTATCATCATCCCGTGGCTCCTTGAGAACTACGATTGCGAAGTAGTTGC
>DBYF01000033.1:0-5013 GCA_002310155.1 Mageeibacillus sp. UBA1193
ATGAAGAGAAAGCAGTTCCTCAAGGGCATCGAGCAGCTCTCCGAGGAAGGTGCCGTCCAGCTCTACAAGCAGCCGGGCATCGGTACCGAGACCTACATCATGGGCGTAGTCGGCGTTCTCCAGTTCGAAGTACTCGAGCACCGCTTGAAGACCGAGTACGGCGTAGACATCCTGAGAAACAACCTCAATTACCGCTTCGCAAGATGGTGCTCTAAGCAGGATGAATCCGCGGATATTGATTTCAGCAAGCTCACCCTCACCTCTACTTCCATGCTCGTCCTCGACAGAGACGAGATGCCGGTAGTGCTTTTCGAGTCGGAGTGGGCGATCTCCTGGGCACTCGAGCATAACGAGGGCCTNNAAGCTCGACGACATTCACGAGAGATAAAAAAGGAAAGCCTCCGTCGCTGGTCCTCGGCTTCGCCTGCGGAATCGCTCCGTAGGCTTTCTTTTTTATTCGGGAGTTTAGCGTGTCGAAGGTTTTTTCATGCGCGCTTTCGTTTTCTTTTTTTGCGTTTTTTCTTTTTTCGTGATAAAAATCACAGGTAGATGAGTCTAATGGGCAAAAGCAAGAAACGGAGACTACCGAAAAGAACATGACAGACGAAGAATTCTTCAACCGGGTCGAAAAGATCCGAAAAAAGATGTTTGCCATCGCCTATCCTTACTTCAAGAGTGAGAGCATGGCCATCGATATGGTAGATGAAGCGATCTACAAGGGATTTCTCAAGAAACGTGCTCTTCGCGAGGAGTCGTTCTTCGAGACGTGGATGATCCGTATTCTCATGAATACCTGCGCCACAAATTATAAACGGTCAGTCCGCCACAAAAGCTTTGAAGAATATGATGTCGAGCACAGTTCCGACCTGGACCTGACGACCGAGAAGATCGAGCTTATGGATGCAGTTTCCCGTTTACCTGATGATTTACGGAAAGTGATCACACTCAAATACTTCGGCGGCTATACCACACAGGAGATCGCCGACACGCTCAAGATCCCGGCAGGCACAGCGGCGTCCCGTATCCGACGGGCTATCGAACAGCTTCGACACGAACTTGGAGGAGAAACCGAATGAACATAGAAAAACTATTGGATGAACTCGGGCAGGACCTTCAGAACGCCCCTGTTGAAATGGATAAACCGGCCATGCGCAAGAGCATGACCAGGAAGCGCACGCTCCACCGTATCGGTGTGGCGGGAAGGACCGTCGGTATCGCGCTGGCCTCGCTGTTCCTGGTGCTTTTCGTCGGAGTAAACACGTCCGTGAAATTTGCCAGAGCCGCATCAGATGTACCTGTTATCGGCAAGCTCAGCAACGCCATGATCGTCAGCGACGACATCGGGGAAGCCCTAGTCGACCACGAGGATCTGGAAAAAGCGATCGAGGCCGGACATCTGATGGACATTGGAATCACTCTTTCCGGAACGAATTCTCCGGTTAAGGTCACCCTTAGTTCCGCGCTGGTCGATGATCACATGTTCACGGCATTTATCAAGCTTGACACCGAAAGAAAGGCAGAAGGCTTCTATACGATCCAGAACGCGAAGATCACGGATATGGATACCGGAGAGGTGATCAAGATCGTGGAAGATCTCAATGCCTTCGATGTAATAGGAGAAAATACTATCTTCCGCTATGCTTGGAATAAAGGTCATACCAACTTTATTTACGAATTCGATCTCGTAGATGAGCTTACTGATTTCACCGGCTGGACCGTTCTGGATTCTTTCCGTTTCGAGATCAGGGACGCTGAATATGAGGAGTGCCGCTGCATCCCGATCGACCAGACGATCACATTTGAGGGATTTGACTTCCACTTCTCTGAGATTCGGATCTCAGAGACCGGTACCAAGGTCATCTTTGAAATACCAAAGGATAAAAAGCTTTCCTTCGGAGGTCTGGGAATGGTCATCGAAGACGAGGATGGAAATATCCTTGCTTCCCCTGTCCCAAACAGCGCGTATGGATACGAGTATGAAGGTGACGATGGAAAAACGTACACTATTCATCTGCTTTCTTCCTTCTACTATGAAGACGTCAGCAAGATCCGTCTGCGCATCACAGATATCTTCTGCGCTATCTTCGAAGATGATGTCCTGACCATCGACAAGGGAACAGATACTGCTACTTTCAGAGGAGAAACATTCCCGATCAAAGTGTACTACGGAGATGAGACCTCGAACACGGATCTGGGACTTTCTGCCGAATATGATGAGCATTTCAGCTGGGAAAGAGAATTTGTCTATTATTTCCTCGTGCCTGTAAAGGAAGACATGCCGGCCTTTAACGCTCAGAAGCATCTGGCTCCGAACTGGCTGACCGCAGTTTCCTATGAATACCCGAGAACGACCATCGACGGTCAGGAGTACATAGTGATCCAGGCAGTCTGCTGGGATGCGGATGGATGGATAGATGTACCCTGGGACGGAAATGGAAGAGAATGGCACCTGCGTGATTTCGAGAACGACTGCGAGTATTACTTCGTACATGGCCGTGATTACGAGACATACGAATTGGATACCGTCTTTGAACTTACGGTCCCTTGATTCTCAACCGCCTCTAAATCGAAATATATAAATCTTCCGGAAGCCCGTGTGCTTTTTCGATCTCGATCATCGAGTTCCTGATCTCAAGCACGCGGGTTTTCATCGCGCGGATCTGTTCATTGGCATGTTCGATCTCCCATCTTTCATGCGAGAGTTTTTGCGGCTTTTTAGGATAGTTATATTTCCATGTCTTTTCTCCCCTGGGTTTGGGGGTATCCGGAAAGCGCTCAAAAGAATATTTCTTCACCCGCAGCGCACTGACCTTCTCCAGGGGCGCTTCGATCTTCACTCGAAGGAGCCGCTGCTCATCGTAGATCTCAACGATTTCCTGAAGTTTCTCGAAGTATTCCTTCTCCTCAGATGGTACTTTCTCCAGGAGCGAAGCAATGCTTTCTCTCATCGCGTTCAGTTCTTCCTTCGTCTGATCGCCTTCCAGTTTCAGGGCAAGTGTCTTCGGGGCTTTCACCGCACAGAGCGCATATCCGCGAAGCACACGGAAATCCCGTGGGCGCGTCTCCTCTGCGTGGGCGAAGTACAGTTCCGCTTCGTGATACAGTTCGTTGAGGAGTGCTTTTTCCGCCTGATCAAGAACTCTGTCATGACGCACATACTCATAGTCGAAGGTCAGACCGCAGTACGGGCACTCGAACAGTGCTCTGGAGCGGTTGTCGATCAGCTCACCGTCACAGGAGGGACACGTCACGATCTCCTTGAGGTTCTCTTCATAGCTCCGGACATCCGAAGCCGGTTCTTCCTCACTCTTACTGAGGTCCATATCTTCCAGGCGATCGATGATCTCCGAGAGTTCCTTCTCTTTCGTGATCTCCTCGGTAATGATCTTCTCCAGTTTGATCTTATTCTCCTTCATATCCATCTTTCTGTGTCGCAGTTCTCTTCTGCTGATAACCACATTCAGGATCAGAACAGCGATAGCCGGGATCAGGAGAATGATCAGCACAAAAATAAAAGCGGATTGCAAAGAATCGTCATTATACAAATCTAACAGATACGCTCCAAAAATGACGCCAAAGAGGTAGATGAACGCAAAGATACGGAACATATGCTCTTCACACCCGAGTCCCCCGAATAAAAAGTAATGTATTGTATCCCCGATGGAATCCAGGATCGAGCGGAACACCCCATTACATTCAGCTATTTCTATCGCGTCATGATCGACCTTGATCTCGCTTTCGATCCCGCTTTTTTCCTTCCTGATCTCTTCCAGTTCTTCCGCTGTCCGAAAAGCACTATGAAGCGTTTCGAAGTATTCTTTATCTTCGGGAAAAGCATTCTTCTCCGCAGTGTTCAGCGCGCGCTCGACACTCGGATAGTCCACGCCGACCAGATCCGGAATGGAGAGTGTCTTCTCTACGCTGCTGAATTTCGCGCGGCTCAATATACGTCCTTGCAGAAGTCGCGGGTCGTGCGGTTCTTTTTTCAGCGCGAAAAGATACCTCTTCTCGGCAAACGGGAAATCCTCCGCATGAAGAGAAGAATCCGCCATCTCGAGGACGACTTTCTTCTGGAAATACGCGTAGTCATAGGAAATGCCGCAGAACGGACATTCGTAACGCTGAAGTTCGTTATTTACCTCCAGTGCACCACCGCACTTGGAACAGGTATGGACCTTCACCAACGTCATAACCTTACCCTCCAGTTTAACAACCCTAATCTTATTGTACTATGACAAAAGAGCACGTCAAACGTATATTTGACGTGCTCTTCCTGTCTATTTCGCTGTTTCAGTATGCTTACTTCTTAAGAATATCGAGAACAGTCGCTCTCATATTCTCCTTCTCGATGATCAGGTCATGCAGTACCGGCTTCTTGTTGATGTCCTTGAGGCCGTAAGGGATCGGAAGTCCGCTCTCTTCGGAAAGCTCGTTGGAGATCACCTCATCGGATCTGCCGTTGCTGTAGCCTGCACCATTCAGTGCGTCCATAACGGAAGGCGCGAACTTGAACGGAGATGCAGTCGAGACGAAGACGGTCTTAGTCTCATCGCCGGATCTCTGATAGTAACGGCTGTAGATGTTAAAGCCGACGGCAGTATGTGTGTCGACCACGTGATCACAGCGGTCATATACGTCACGGATGGTCTTGCTGATACCCGCTTCATCGGCAAATCCGCCGACGAAAGTCATCTGCAGTGCTTTCAGCGTATCCGCATCTACGGAGTAAACACCCTTAGTCTTTAAGTCTTCCATCCACTGGGCAGTCTTCTTGGCATCCATATCAGTTACTTCAAAAAGAAGTCTCTCGAGGTTACTGCTGATCAGGATATCCATTGACGGAGAGTTGGTCTTATAGAACTCACGGTTTCTGTCATATGTACCGCTTCTGAAGAAGTCGGAAAGTACCTTATTCTTATTGGAAGCACAGATCAGTTTTCTTACCGGGATGCCCATCTTCTTGGCAAACCAGGCAGCGAGGATGTTACCGAAGTTACCTGTCGGAACGACGAC
>DBYF01000033.1:5080-24585 GCA_002310155.1 Mageeibacillus sp. UBA1193
CCCCAGTTGATGGAGTTCGCGGAAGAAAGGACGCATCCCTGCTCATCCAGGATCTTAGCTACCTCCGGATCACCGAAGATCGCCTTAACGCCGGACTGCGCGTCGTCAAAACAGCCGTTAACTGCAACTACGTGTACGTTATTACCTTCAGTGGTGATCATCTGGCGTTTCTGTGCTTCAGATACACCCTCGGAAGGATAGAATACGATAACTTCTGTGCCCGGCAGGTCCTTAAAGCCTTCGAGAGCTGCCTTACCTGTATCACCGGATGTCGCGGTCAGGATGCAGATCTTTCTGTTCTCGCCGGTCTTTCTGGCGGACGCGGTCATCAGGTGCGGCAGGAGCTGGAGCGCCATATCCTTAAATGCCGCCGTCGGACCATGCCACAGTTCGAGGATGTACTCTCTCGGATTGTACTTGTTGAGCTGTACGAGCGGAGCCGGCTTCTCACCAAACTTTTCTTCAGCATATGCCTGCTCGCAGTAGTCCAGGAGCTCGTCATAAGTGAAGTCTGTGAGGAACTTACTGATAACAGTCGCCGCGATCTGCGGGTAAGTCATCTCGGTCATCGCCATGATCTCGCTCTTACTCAGCTGCGGGATCTCCTCCGGCACGAACAGACCGCCATCCGGGGCAATACCCTGCTTAATGGCTTCTGCTGCCGAGAACTTCTTGTCATAACCTCTGGTACTTATATACATCATGGAAAACCATCTCCTTACTTAACTGCTTATGCTTCTGCCTGCGTCTCCGCGGCTGTTTCTGCCTGACCTTCCGGGGTCGTCTCGGCCTGTGTCGGAGGCGTTGTCTCCGGTGTCGTAGCCGGCGTTGTCTCTGCGGCCGTTTCTGATTCCGAGGAAGCATCCGCTGTCTCCTCGATTGTTGCCGGCGTCGATACGATGTCGCCTTCTTCGCCAAAAGCACTGTTATACTCAGCCAGGATCGCATTTACACCCGGATCGCCTACTTGCTCCGCGAGTTTCTTCTCGAGGAACTCGACCTTCTCCGCATCCTTACTCTTCGCCGTGGCCTTCTTGACCGCCGGGATGATCACGAAGTAGGAAAGAAGGATGAGTCCGACGATGAGTGCGATCACACCTGCGGCGATCGCCGTCATCCTCATCTTCTCGGCAGGAGTCTTCGGGAATTCTACCTTGATCTCCTCATCCGGGATCTCTCCGTTCGAGGATGTAGACTGGGCAAGTGCGTCGCGGATCTCCTTTTCGGTCGCGATCCTTCTCTTTCTCGGCTTCTTCGGTGCCTTGATCAGGATCGGCGCCTGCACATGGATCCTCTCTCTGTTCTCACTTTCAGCCACCATCGGTGACTCCTGGCGCGTGATCGCCGCGGAAAGTGCTTTTAGAGGAGACTCTTCAGGTGTCGCGTCCGCGATCGCCTGAGCCTGTTCGTATTCGACTTTCGCCTGTGCCAGACAGTACTGCGCGAGCTCAGTCATCGCCTGTGAGTGCAGACCGCACGTCAGCGCGTGCTCGAAGCATTTGAGCGCTCTGTGGTATTCCTCACACTGTGCGACACAGATACCGAAAAGCAGTGACGGCTCACCCCATGTCGGGTATTCCGTAATGATCTTCTTCAGGGAAATGATGGCAACATCCGCGCCATCGTTATTCATATTGGAGAGCGCACGGTTGTACTGGTGGGCCAGCTGTTCCGATTCTTCCGGCGGAAGACGGAATACGACCAGGTCACGGGTGGTGATCTCCGGTATGGTCTTTCCTGCAGTTTTCCAATCCATAAGCGCTTATCCTGTTCTTCTTTACTTATTGCCGCGGTTTTTCAGTTCTTCCTCGATCACGCCTCTGGCTTCACCCAGAAGATAGAGCGAACCGATCATGTAGAGCGGAGAATGGTCCTTCACCGCACGTTTCACGGCTTTCCGGCACGCTTCTTCGACATCGTCGATCGCGTGCAGTTTATCTATAGCATTATACATACACGACCCCGAATTGTAAAACGCTTCGGAGTTTAAAAGTGCGGTCTTCCACGCGTCACGAAGATCCTTCGATGCCATGGCTCTTTTCTGGTTCGGAGTCACGAGAGTGATTCGTCCCACCGGCACACACCAGTTCTCCACGAGGATATCGAGCATCCGCCCTACATCCTTATCCGCCATGACTCCCATGATCACCTCGCACGGCTCTTCTTCAGCGAGTTCCGGCATCTCATGAAGGAACGACACGAACGAAGTCACACCCTGCGGATTATGCGCGCCGTCAAGTATCACCGGCGGCTCCTGACTGATCGCCTCCAGTCTTCCCTTCCAGAGCACATGTGCGATTCCTTCGTGCATTGCCTCTTCCGACACGAAGGACTCCATCGCCAGAAGTGCCAGGGAGGCATTCTCCAGCTGATAGTCACCATGCATACGGATCCGGTAATTGCTTTCTTTCCAGGAAAAGCACTGTCCCGAGAGGTCCTGTGTGGTCCTTTCGGCTTTATTTCCGATATTCCATGTAAGTGGAGCATTCTTCTCTTTTGCGATCTTCTCAAGGACGATCTTCGCCTGCTCGGCTTCCTCCGGGAGGACTTCCCTCTGGTATGTGTCCATCGCGAAGACCGGACAGCCCTTCTTGATGATGCCGCCCTTTTCCCCCGCAATCTCGCCAAGGGTGTTGCCGAGGCGGTCGGTGTGATCATATCCCAGCGCCGTAATGATGCACGCTTCGGGCTTCTCGATCACATTCGTCGAGTCGAGGCGTCCGCCGAGGCCTGTCTCCAGGACCACGACATCGCAGTTCTTTTCGGCAAAATACAAGAAGGCGACAGCAGTCACCAGTTCGAATTCCGTGGGGTGTTCCTGGCCTTCTTCAAGCAGTTCTTTTACCTTGCTCTCGACCAGGTCGGAAAGGCGTCTCAGAGAATCGGGATCGATCTCCCCGTAGGTATCGTCCTTCTCCCAGGAAAGAAGGCCCTCTCTTCCGTCAATGATGCGGATCCTCTCGGAAAACCTCTCGAGGAACGGAGATGTATAAAGGCCGACTTTCTTTCCGTCCCAGGCAAGCATCGATGTGCAGTAGGCGGAAACGGAGCCCTTGCCGTTCGTTCCCGCAATATGGAAAGCGGACAAGTGCTTTTCGGGATGCGAAAGTTTCTCGAGAAGACTGTTCATCCGCTCAAGTCCGAGTTTGATTCCGAATTTGTTTGCTGTCTGAAGAAATTCCGGAGCGTTTTGATCGATCATGGAAACTCCTTAAGATTCAGCGGATCCCTCTTCTGCGACTTTTTCGGAAGCAGCCTCTTCCTTAAGGTTTTCCGACGCTGCCGGCTTCTTGAAGATAAAGATCTTGCTGAAGATATAGTTCGCGATTACAACAAAGACCGAGACAAAGATCTTGATGATGTATACGTTGGTGACTTCGAATCCGAAGATGCTGAACCACAGGTCGTCTTCCGGCATATTCCATGCATTCTCCATGACCATAACGCCAAGTGAGAACAGTCCCAGCTCGAAGGCAAAGAATGTGAACAGACGCGCGATCACGAAAGCAATGAATTCTTTCATGACATTTCCCTTGGAATGGAAAACGAAGATCTTGTTCGTAATAAAAGCGAATACAATGGCGACTACCCATGCGATCGCATTGATAAACGTAATGAAAAGATCGAAGTTCCAGCTGCCGATCTTGACCGGCCACTTGACATCAAAGACCTTTTTTAAGACCCAGAAAGTGATCAGGTTAACAATTGTGGTAAGGACACCGAAAACGAAATACCAGAAAACCTCCCGGAATTTCTCATTCTGCATCAGTTTTTTCAGGCCGGAAGGCTGTTCCTTTGTGCTCATCATACTCTCCTTGGCTTGACCTGACGGCGGTATGCGATCCTTCTTCTGTAGAAGAGGATGCCAATGATCAGGGCCTCAGCCAATGCTATACTAGCACAGATGATAAACAAATACAAAAACAGGTTTCTGTGGGTGCTCGGAGCCTTGTAAGGATAGAAATCCTTCTCTGCCGAATCGATTACATAGAATCTCGCCGCGCCGTCTTCCGACTTAAGATAAGCGATCTTCGTGGATCCGTCCTTGGATACATATCCGTCGATCTCGGTAGCGCCGTAAGTGATCTTCGTCGCGGCAAATCCTTCCGGTACCGTAACATCGTCCGGTTTCTCCGCCACCGTAAGGATCAGGGAAGATCTAAGGAGCATCTTTCCCGGCTCATAGCGGCGCATGGTATCCGTCTCCTGGTTATATACGTAAAGGTCGGCTTCTTCATCTCCGGTACGGACATAGACCAGAACACTGAGCACGCCGTCCTTACGGAAACACGGCACTTCTTTACCATCTACCATACAGGTCGACTGGTAGAAGTTCGCCGGGATCACCAGTGTTTCCGGAAGCTGTGTGAAATCATAGAGCTGTCCGTTTCTATCTTCGATCGAAATACCCTCAACAATAAGGGAATCACTTCTATAGATATTGATCGTGTAAACACTTACCGATTCACCGTCTTCCGCGACGACCTTGACCAGCACGGTATTTTGTCCGATTTTCAGGTCAGATCCGCCTTCTACGGAGACTTTGGACTTTATGTTATAAGGAATACAATTGACCGCTACATCGGTCGTATTCTTGGAAACGGTAGTCGAATACTCGAAAACACCCGGGTCGAACTCCGGATCAAGCTTCACGGAACCAATAGACAGCGAAGAAAGTGTCGAATCGGAAGAAACCATCGCCTGAACGATGACAGAGGCTCCTGTACCGGAACCCGCAACAACATTCTCCAGAGCGCTGTCACGAAGCCCGGAGATCGTACCGAGCCAAGCCTTTACCTCACCTCTTGCCTGCTCACGGATACGGAATTCCAGTGTAGCGACAACGATCGGTGCGTCAGTAGAGAACACCGCGTCACGGTCGGTGGCTTTTGTTGTGGGATCTTTCTTATCTGATCCGGAAGAGCCCTGCATGATGCTCTCCTCAGCGGCTTCGTTGATCGCCGAGAAACGGATCAGGGCATCGTCATCCGATTTATCGTAATCGAGTTTGAATCCTTCCAGGTCTTCGCCGATTCTGATCCCGAGGAACTCCAGTGCGCTCGTATCGTAGCCGATCTCGATCGGTCCGAATCTTGTGATCGACGGAAAAGAACTGAAGCTTACATCCAGGGTGACGATCTCCCCGGTCTGTGCCGAGGCTTCACGGAAGGCAAGGTTTACTGTAACACCACCTGCGGCATGAGAATTAGCCGTAAACGAAAACAAGACCGCTACAGAAAAGAGCAGCGGCAGTAAGACAGACACACAGATCTTACGCAGTTTGTTTCTCATAAATCCTTTACAAGTCCTGATTCTAGGGTGTTTCTTGTGCCTGCATTATATAAGATAAATGTGCGCAATGCAATTAATTATTTTGGAGATTTTCCGTATTCCGCCGGCATCTGCTCATAAACCGGGATAACGAACACGAACGAAGAGTCGAGCATGTCCTGTGAAGCATATGCGGTATAGTAGCGCACGGCCTCGTTGCTGGCCATCGCGATATTCTGCGCATACTGGTGCTTATACATTCCGTCATCATTATCCAGGATATCGAACTTCTGGAAATAGAGCGTATTCTGGCCGATCTCGATATAACTCTTGGCGATCCAGAGCGCGCCGCCACAGATTGCCTTATCCGGGTCCGTCCACGGAAGCAGGAGTGCTTCTTCATCCGGCGTGATCTGTTTCTCATCGGGCTTTGAGCCGTACATGGCATACTTGGCGCCGTTGATCTGGGCACCGTTCTTGACACTCGGATTCGGCGTGGAGCCGATATTATAGAAGTTATAATACCCTTCATATCCGGGCAGTGTTCCGTGTGCCAGCTTTGACTCACCGTTTCTTCCCATTTCCTGAAGGATTCGGCTGGCAAGGAAATACGGAGAAACTCCCGCGTTTCTTCCCGCCTTAAGAAGGATCGATGTATAATCCGGATCAGCCGCGTCGAGGAAGGAATTCTTCGTCATCGCCTTGATGCCGTCCGTCGTATGTGCGGTCTCATCAAAGGAGAGTTTCTCGAACTGGAATATGCCATCCGGAGTCAGGAAATTTCTCGGATCGAGGAAGTACTGGACGACTTCTCTCTTCGCCGCCTTCCAG
This sequence comes from Mageeibacillus sp. UBA1193, assembly GCA_002310155.1. Lineage (GTDB taxonomy): Bacteria > Bacillota > Clostridia > Saccharofermentanales > Saccharofermentanaceae > Scatonaster. The sequence goes on from DBYF01000033.1 coordinate 11,183, forward strand.
GAGGTTCCGTCATATACGGGACTTCCCGGCTTGACCCAGTTCGGATTATACGTTGCGCTGATAAGACTTCTGTCTACATGGTCTTCGTTATCCAGAACTTCATCAAAGGTAAGTCCTGTCTGATATGCTTCGAAACGGTATTTCGGATGCAGGCAGTGAAGGAGCCAGAGTCCGTCCGCGTAGGTTTCCGGGAACTGGGACAGCGTATTCTTTCTGAATCCTTCCGCATCCTGTCCATTCAACAGGTGGAGCGTATATGTCCTCGACAGTCCATCGATCGTTGTGACTTCTACTGACAGCGTATTGGCACCGGTGTTGACCTCCACGGTATCGCCTGTACTGGTCACCGGCAGGAAGCTCATGGTATTCGACAATTTTACATCCGCCGCGTATCCCTCTACCGCTGTATACTCGAAGCCGACCTCCGTGAAAGAGTCACCGACCAGAGAGTACTCGAAGTTATCCATGGAGAACTCCGGATAGATCGGAAGTGTCTCCTTGTTGGCACCGGTAAAGGTAAGCTCCGTCAGATAGGCATTCAGCGGCAGGAATGTGATGCTCGCGCGTGTCATCTCGACTGTCGCGCCGCTACTATCCCTGCAGGTCACGATCTTCTCCTTCTCCTGATCAGATACGGCTCCGGTCGGTCTCGGTGTCGGAACCGCACCCTCTTCACTGACGATGGCAAGATATCCCGTCTCTTCTGACGTTCCGACGTCTTTTGACTGCACCATGACATAGGAGACCTCACCGACGGAAGGCGGTGCGTTCTCACTTCTTCTCACGCGGACGAAAAATGCGTTCTTCGGTGTGCTTTCGGTATCTTCCGATTCGACGACATCCGCTTCCTGCTTAAGGCCGCGGAGTGTCTCATAGTCCACATCGTGAAGATCGTTCATGCCGATAAACATTCCATAACGGTCATAGAGCGATACGGACACATCGGAGGATATCTCGAGCAGATTGACATACGCGTTCTTATCTTCAGCATCCAGTGAATACCAGGACTCCTGTGCTCCCATGGCTATGCAGGAATACACGACAGTATCGTTCTCAATAGCGGTAAAGTCCGGAATATTCACGTGTCCTCCGGTAACGACCTGACCTCTTCCGTCAGACGTTCTCAGAAGGATGACCACATCGTGGTCACCGGGGATCTCCCCGATCGTATCCCACTCCATGGTAAAGTCCACCTGTCCGGAGACCGGCGGAACATAGATCTGACCGGGACGCAGGGACATATCCACGAAGAAATCCGTTCTCATCTCCGAGCCGTCGACCTGCATATTTCCTTCGATCCTGCGGATGCCGAAAGCGTATCCCTCTTCGTTCTCAAGAGGACTTAAGACATTGATCCCGCTGCACTGGGTACCCTTCGGATCCGAGAAGCCGTTGACCGGCATATAGGAGTAGTCCACTTCGCTGAGCACCTTCTCAATGGCATATCTTCTCGATCCGCCGTTAAGAAGCTCCATGATCTTCCCCGTTTCATAGGCATCGTTATAAGCGACGCATGCCAGATCCGAGGCAAAAGCACTGTCGTCCTTGCCGCTGAGCAGATACGGGTGTGCCGTGAACTGGTTCTCGACATAGTCAGATACACTCAAGTGTCCCTGGATGATCTCTCTTTCCCAGAATGGAAGCGAATCCTCCGTTCCGGTAAGCACAGCGGTGCGGTACATCGTATCCTTCGCATTCTGTGACAGCGACACCTCTTTATCGACATTCAGGATCGCTCCTCCGATGAGGATGATCATAACAAGTCCGATAATGCCCGTGACGATTGCCAGAACGATATATGCTTTTCGAAGTTTATCTCCCATTTTATCCCTTTATTACTTGCTGATCTCGTCTAATGTCATACCATAGGGCGGAACAAAATGCGTAAGATAATACTCCGCTTCTTCGCAGTTTAATGCATGGATCGATTTCTCGATCGATTCTTTCGCAGAATGGAACTCATCATTCGCCGCTTTCTCTTCCATCAGGCACTTCAGGAAAGCACTTATCCTGTCAGCTGCCTTGACCAGACGATGGACCTCCGCGCGCTTCGGATCTGAAAGATCCGGTAGAAGGAGCTCCCTGTATTCACCCTCGATCTCATTCGGGAGCAGGGACAGGATGTTCTCTGCGGCCTGTGCTTCGACCTCTTTGTAAGCGGTCTTGAGTTCATCGTTCTTATACTTGATCGGTGTCGGCATATCGCCGGTAATGATCTCCGTTACATCGTGGTAGAGCGCCTCACCCATGGTAAGGAACGGATCTACCGGATCCTTCTTGAGGATGTTGTTATGGATCAGGGCCAGCGAGTGGGCGATGACCGCCACATCAAAGCTGTGCTCCTTCAGGTTCTCCTGACGGGTATTTCTCATCAGGCCCCAGCGCTGGATATACTGCATGCGGTCCAGCATCGCATAGAAATTATAGAGTTCTTCTTTGTTGTCCATTTCTTCTCCTGTCTGTCTTCATCAGATCCAGTAGATCTTCTCGTAGCAGGACGTCGCAAAGGAGTCCGTCATGCCGGCAATATAATCTACAACCATCTGAACATTGCTCGTATTCTTATCCGGATACTCAGAGACGAACTTCATCAGTCCCTGGAATACCGGGTTCGCGGATCTTTTCGCCTTCTCCGGATCTGCCATGGCGCCCATAAGCGCTTCAAAGAGGCCCTCGAGTGAATTCTTGACCGCGTTCTCATATCGGCGGATCTTCTCGGAACGGTAGATACGCGCTACATTCTCTTCCAGCAGTTCTTTCATCGCCTGACCGGCCTCATCCGAAAGACGGATCTCATCCTTGTCGAGACTGTTGTGGATCAGGTCACTGACCAGTGTGTTGATGATCTGGGAGTTATTTGTTCCGAGCTGCGACTGGATCGCTGTCGGAATATCTTCAAACTCCATGATACCCGCTTCGCAGGCATCCTCAATATCTCTTCCGATGTATGCGATCTTATCGGAAATACGTACGACGCAGCCTTCCAGTGTCGCTGGAAGCGAGCGGAGTGCCTGCTTCGGATCATTGAGGATCTCAGAGGGCTTCTCCCTGAACGGAGAAATGAAGTACTCACTGTATGTCTCACCGCAGTGGGAAACGATACCGTCTCTTACCTCAAAGGACAGATTCAGTCCACCGGGATTCCCGCTGGCACGCTGTTCCAGAAGGTCGATCACGCGCAGGCTCTGATACTCATGACGGAAGATGATCTCCGGATCATACTTCTGCGCGCAGCTCTCGAGCATCCTCTCACCGGTATGTCCGAAGGGAGCATGACCCAGGTCATGACCGAGAGCGATCGCCTCGACCAGATCCAGGTTCAGGTTCAGGGCACGTGCAATCGTCGTAGCGATATATTTAACGTAAATAACATGTTCGAGACGGGAGCAGATATGGTCATTCTTCGCATTGAAGAATACCTGTGTCTTATGACGGAGACGCCTGAATGCCTGGCAGTAGATGATACGTCCTGTATCTCTCTCGAAGGGAGATCTGACCAGACACGGTTCTTCCTCGAATCTTCTTCCCCGGCTGTCTTTCGTATGGAAAGCATAGGAGGACAGATTCTTCTCTCGCTCGTCGCGAAGGATCGTCAGAAGCTCTCTGTCACGCGGGTTGTTGATGCCGGGTTTCTGTTCCGTCACACGGGAAAACGCGTCCGGAAACTGTTCAAACAGTGATTGTTCCTGATTCGCCATAAGATCTTCCTCCTTACCTGTCTAGTATATCATTATTCCTCACACATTCTGCGATTCTTGCATCACAAGGATCAGCACTTCTTCAGTCCGGATTTATTCAGGAGCATGTTCTTCCTCATGCCGTCAAAATCCACACAGACCAGCGCGTCGCCGGCCACCTTCTCGCAGGATACGACGATACCTTCGCCAAATCTCGGATGCAGCACTCTCGTACCCTTGCCGATCGTGTCCGGCGTAAAGTCCGAACTCGGAGCAGCTGCCGGCTTTACCGCCTTATAGGAAGGCACATACTTCGCGGCAGGAGCCTGCTCTGCTTCTCTTCCGAACCGCGGATTGACCGCTTCCTTCGGCTGTTCTTTTCTCTTATTCGCGATCGCGCGCATATACTGCGGCGGGATCTCCTTGATAAATCTCGAGGGCGAAAGGTTCTGTGTCTGACCGAAAAGCATACGGCTTCTTGCCGAGATGACCGTCAGTTTTCTCTTGGCACGCGTCAGCGCGACATACATCAGGCGGCGCTCTTCCTCAACATCCCCGTCATTTACGGATCTTGCACTCGGGAAGATCGTTTCGTCGACGCCGACTACATAGACAGCACCGAACTCCAGTCCCTTCGCGCTGTGGATAGACATCAGACGAACGAAGTCCTCGCTGTCATCCTCATTGTCTCCCTCGGAGTACAGAGCAGCGTTCTGCAGGTACGCGCCAAGGATACCGGTCAGATCCAGACCGAAGTCCGGTTCATTTTCCATAAACGGATCCTGCGCCCTCTCCGCGTCAGTATTCTGCTGCTGAGCCAGCTCCACTTCTTTTCTTCTTCTGGCTTCGAATTCCACGGCTTCAGAAAGAAGTTCCTTCAGGTTCTCGACACGGTCGACCATCTCTTCTTTCTTCTCACGCTGCTCAACGATCTCATTGACCAGCCCCGTCTTATCCTGCACATACTCGATGAACTCGGAGAACGAAGCTTCATTCTCGGACATAACCTTGCGGAGGTTCTCGATCAGCAGATAGAAATCGAAGAGTTTTTCCGCGGATCTTCCTAGCTCCGGATAGATCGAACTTCTCTCGCAGACCGTCAGTGCCGGGATATTCTCACGCTCGGAGATCGCCAGGATCTTCGCCACGGTCGTATCTCCGATACCGCGCTTCGGCACATTGATAATACGCTCCCACGCGTAGTTGTCGGCATCAGAATAGATGAGTCGCAGGTATGCCAGAACATCCTTGATCTCTTTTCTGTCGTAGAATCGCATTCCTCCGTAAACGCGGTACGGGATGCCCTTCTCACGGAGCGCCGACTCGATCGTACGGGACAGCGCGTTCATACGGTAGAGTATCGCAACGTCGCTATAGGGAAAAGCACCGCTCTCGGCATCTCTCTTGATGCTCTCGGCGCAGTAGTACGCCTCGATACCATGGTGGTCCGCCAGCAGGAATGTCAGCGGGTCACCCTGCTCACCCGAAGTGCGAAGTGCCTTCATCTTTCTCTTCTTGTTATGGGCGATAACGCCGTTGGCCGCATTCAGGATCGTCGCGGTAGAACGGTAGTTCTCCTCGAGCTTGATGACCTTGGCGTCTTTGAAATCTTTCTCGAAATCCAGGATATTTCTAAGATCCGCGCCACGGAAGGAATAGATCGACTGGTCGTCATCACCGACGACGCAGAGGTTTCTGTAACGCTTAGCCAGAAGCTGGATCAAGAGGTACTGGCAGTGGTTCGTATCCTGATACTCGTCGACGAGGATATATCTGAACTTATCCTGATAGATCGTCAGGACATCCGGATGTTCCTTGAACAGGCGCACGGTATTAAACAGGATATCGTCGAAGTCCATGGCATTGTTCGCCAGAAGCTTATCGTTATAGCGGGTATAGATCCTCGCGATCGTCGACATGCGCAGGTCGCCGTGCGAAAGCGCCGCAAACTCCTCCGGAGACTGCATGTCGTTCTTCGCTTTACTGATGGCAGACTGGACAAGGCGCGGAGCAAAGAGCTTGTCATTGAGCTCCATCTCCTTGATGCACTCCTTCAAGACCTTCAGCTGGTCATCGGTATCAAGGATCGAATAGGTCGGTGTGTAATTGAGAAGTTCCGCATGACGCCGCAGGATACGCGCGAACATGGAGTGGAACGTACCGACCCACATGTTTCTGGACGTATCGCCGATCAGGGCATTGATACGCTCACGCATCTCCGTGGCCGCTTTATTCGTAAAGGTGATCGCCAGGATACTGGACGGATAGACTCCTCTCACCCGGATCAGGTACGCGATACGATAGGTAATGACTCTCGTCTTTCCCGAACCTGCACCGGCGAGGATGAGCAGCGGTCCTTCATCGTGAAGAACAGCCTCTCTTTGTTCATTATTCAGCTTTTCCAGCAGATCATCCATCCGTGCCTCCCAACCCCATCCATATAATGAAGGGGCTTTCTTTTCTATAGAGTGTCATTATACTCTATACACTGTCCCAATACTAGGACAGTTGGGAAGCACTTTCCGTCAAAATGGTTTTCAAATACTCTCTTTTACTCTTTTTCCGAGGCCAATTCCTTGTTCTTTCCGTTAGCCGCTACTGAGTGCGCGGATGTCAGGAGGAATCCGACTACGATACCGCCGCCCGCCTGGATCAGGTTCATCAGGATCGCGCCCTTTGCCGCGGAAACTCCGTACATGAAGCTCTCGAAAATGAAATATCCCGCCAGCATGATCAGTTCTGCCGCGACAAATGCCACGATGCGGCTGAAGATGCCCTTGTGTTTAAGAAGTACCCATCCGGTGAGCGCGCCCATCAGTCCTTTGATGATGAATGTCGGAGCGATGTATACCGCATAGCCCGCGATCAGATCCGCGAGTGCCGATCCTACTGCCGCCGCCAGAAAAGCAGCCGGTCCGATCGCGTATCCCGCGTAAAGGATCACGCCGTCACCTAAGTGAATGTATCCGAGCGCTGTCGGTACGTGAAGTTCTGTAGCCACGAAGACCAGCGCGGCAAATACCCCTGCCAGCGCCACTTTCCGTGCTTTTTCTTTCGCTGTGTTTCTGTTTTCCATTTTTCTGTTCCCTCTTTTTCCCTGTGTTTTGAAACGATTATAAACACCGGGATTCAGGAATGTAATTGTTAAAACCTACTATTTTGATAGTTTTTAACGTTTTCTGACTTCGGGATCCACGGATTTGTCGTCAGATGGTGCTTTTCCGTTCGGATCGGCCATCTGGAAACTCTCTCGGAGTCCATCTGTCAGGTCGGTAATACGGCCTTTTGTCGTCTCGTACGTATCCTTAAGGAAACGGCTGAACGGATTATCCATCCACATACGGAAGATAAATCCGGCCTTGATGAGACGGCTCTCCTTATACTGGCCGATACGCTCCTTGATCTCTTCGTAGTGCAGAATGATCTGCTGCTGGTTCGCGAACTTCTTGATCGCGAGCACGACTCTCGTCGAGTGCGTCAGGTCCATCAGGAACACGCCGTAGAAGAATCCGATAAAGAACGAGAACGCGAGGTTTCGGGACAGCCACTCGAGCGATCTTAAGATATGCGGATGAATAAGGAAGTAGTAGATCGCGCCGAGGATCGACCACAGAAAGGAATAAAGAGGACAGATGACGCCCTGGATATTTCCCCACCGGTCAGTGTAGTCCCACAGGCGCAGCTTGAAGTATTTGAGGCAGAAGATTCCGGCGATGTACTCCACGATCGTCATACCCAGCATCATCACTGCGAAAAGCACCAGTTTCTCGAGGATCGGATTTCCGAAATCGAAATATGGTTCCGTCGACGCGATCAGATAAAGGAGCACCAGGCCGAATCCGTAGATCGGAAGATAAGGACCCGAGAGGAAACCCGGGTTGACCCACTTTTTCTGGGAAACAAACCTTCTGTAGACGAGCTCGAGTCCCCAGCCCGTCAGACTTCCCACGAAAAACAGAAATGCTAACAGCAGAATAAACGACATATTATCACCTACTTCAAGATAAGTTCCATCAGGAGATTTTCTCTGGCATAGACCGCATATCTCGAATCGTCGAGATCACGATAGAACGTATACAGCGCCGGGCTCGTGGAGAGCGTCGCGTAATGCCTCATCATGGCCTGATACGTCAGTGTGAACAGATTGTCGTCGCCCTTGATCATCGCCAGATACATTACCAGCGGATATGCATCCATCGCCTCTGTTGCCGAGGCCGCCTCACCGGACATCATGTTATAAGAAGTGTACAGGTAGCCCCCGTTATAGATCTTCTCGGAGATCCACGCATAACCGTCCGTGTCGAGATTTCCGGTCTCCGCGAGGTACACCATCACATAAAGAGAAGGCAGAAGCTCCACATCGCCCGTACTTCCTGTGTAGTAGGTATATTTTCCCTCACCTGTGCACAGCCACGCGTAAAGCGGAAGCTCCGTGGAGATCTTTCCTCCTTTTACCGTCTTCAGGACTGCTTCGTATTTTTCCTGATACTTCGGGAAAAGCACTGCTGCCCGGCGCATCGCATCCAGATCCATTGCCGAAAGTTCCGTGCCGTCGATTCCGATCAGGATATTCCCGGACTTTTCATCCTTATCCGCCTCGTCTTCAGGGACCGGCGTGACAAGAGATTTTTCCGTAACAGGGATCGGTGTCGGTTTCGCCGCCCGGTCTGCCGCACGATAGGATTTCTTCCCGTCCGCACCAAATACCAGATCCGCGAGTTTTTCGATCTTCTCCAGTGTCTTCTTGCTGCCCCACTTGTCATAGAAATCCAGAAGTGCGCGAAGATACCTCGTGGTCGCCTTCATGGAGACCGGCGGATCAGTAAGAAGAAGGTATGACTGCTCCTCGAGCGAATCATTGTGTTCTTCCTTCGTGCGGTCCGAGGTGATCAGATCATCCGCTTTTCGGAAAGACAGAAGATATCCGCTTCCATCCGTCAGCGAACTGTCGATTGCCCTGATCAGCGACTCCGCCTTCGTTCGTTTCCCTTCCTCAATATAGGATTCCAGCAGAAGGATCTGGTCAAATGTATCTACGTATGCCGATTCCATGGCCGGCACAGTTCTCGTCGTACCCGGAAGCATGTACCAGGACAGCACCCACGGGTCTGTGCTTCTGTCTTCCGCGAGAAGCTTCGTCGTTCTCGAGAACATATATCCCTTGTGAAGGTCACTTTCAGTCATGACCGCTTTCATCTCCGCGGTCATGGAATAAGAATTCCCCGCCGTATCTTCTTTCTTATAGAAGACCCCGTTACGGACCACCAGATAGATACCCGTCGCCACCAGTGCGGCAGCCGCCACGGCGATCCCGCAGATCAGAAGGATCTTCTTGACTTTCTTATTGGTGTATTTGACTGAGGTCATTGACGGCATGTTGGATCTGCTCCTTTTCGAAAAGCACTAAATAAGCTATAGTTATTGTATCATTTCTGAACAATACCAGAGCAAAAGTGACGAAACTGGAAGAGTTTTACGGAGGGACCATGCACGTCGCCGGCATCGTAGCTGAATATAATCCATTCCACAACGGACATCTGCGCCTGATCCGGAAGATCCGGGAGGAGCTCGGGGAGAATACTCCCGTCGTGGTCATCATGAGCGGCGAATTTGTCCAGCGCGGCATCCCGGCCATTACAGACCGCACCTCCAGAACATGTGCTCTTCTTTCGAGAGGTGTGGATGTAGTCTTTGAACTTCCGTTTACATTCGCCACAGGATCCGCTGACCGCTTCGCGCTTGGTGCCATCCGTTCTCTGATCGGATCGGGTGCCGTCACCGACCTTTATTTCGGAGCCGAACACGATTCTCTTTCGGATCTTTCTTTTATTGCGAAGACCGACTTCGAATCCGATCCTGCGTTTTTAGACAAACTCGAGCAGTTCCAGAAGGAAGGACTCTCCTACGCGGCATCCTGGCAGGCTGCTGCGGCAAATATCCTTGAGTCCGAGCCGAATGGTTCTTCTCCGGTCTCATCTTCCGAGTTTGCGGACATTCTCCGTGAACCCAACAACATCCTTGCGATCTCATATCTGCGCGAGCTGGACAGAAGCGGTTCCTCGATCGTTCCGCATCTCATCCACCGCGAAGATTCCTACCACAACGAAGTTCTGAAGGAAGGCGCTTTCCCGAGTGCCACCGCGATCCGTAAAACGATCCTGGAAAAGTATTCCGGTTCCAACAAGGGTGATTTCATCCGTTCTCTCGGTGATCTTCTCCCATATGTACCTTCCGCAATGCTCTCCGAGATGCTGCATCTCTGGAACGGAAACACCATCCCCATGAGTGAAAATGACCTGATCCGGTATGTTCTGCCGCTTCTTCGCAGCACCTCCACGGAGGATCTTTCCGGGACTGCCCACATGGGCGCCCAGCTTGCAGGGCATCTTAAGACTTCTGTCCGATCCCTTCACTACGATCCTTCCCGTCCGGTCGCAGAGTCATTCCGCGACGCGGTCACGACGAAGTGCTTTTCCTACACGAGGATCCTGCGTGCGTTATCTTCCCTCGCCATCGGCCAGAAGGAAGAAGATCTCCTTCGTCTGGATTCACCGCGGTATCTTCGTCTCCTCGGCTTCTCCGAGCAGGGCAGGTTAGTACTTAAGACCATGCGTAAGGATTCTGCGCTGCCCATTCTCTCCAGAGCTTCCGATGCGTTTCACCATGGCAAAGATTCCGTCTTCTCCAGAATGGATGAGCTGGACCGTCTGTCCCATGACTGGTGGACGCAGCAGGCACGCGGCACTTTCGAAGAAGACTTTAAGCGCGAAGTGATCCAGTACAAGCGCAACCGTCTCTACCGCTGATCCTTCTTTTCCTTCTGAAAAGCACTTTTACCGGAGTTTCATTGATTGTTCTCATAAAGAAAAGGACTGTCTCATTTCTGAGACAGTCCTCTTTTTTGATCATTTGCTGATGCCGTGATCCGCTTACTCAGCGTGGCGCTCTGTGCGGCGCTTTCTGAGAAGTACCACAACTACCGCGGCAGAAGCTGCGATGAACAGTGTTGCCACCGGAACCATCGACTGGCCGCCGACATCACCGGTCTTGACGATCTGTTTGCCTCTTGCCGAGGTGATGACTTCAAATTCGATCGTGTAAGACGAACCGTCTTTGTACTTGATCACTGCACGGTGAACGCCCAGTGTCAGACCTTCGATCGTTTCCGGAGTGAACTCAACAGTGCCGTCCGGCTTCTTCTTGTAGTCTTCCGGAGAGACCGGCGTATCATCGATCGTTACGCTTACGATCTCCTTATCCGGTGTCGGAGTCGGTGTGTCACCTTCCGACGGTCTTGTCGCGTCATTCTCGCTCGGAGCAGAAGATTCAGTCGGCTGAGTACCTGTCGAATCAGAAGACTTCGTACCCGTCGGAGACGTAGAGGAAGACTCTGATGTTTCACTCGAGGACTCACTCGTGGATTCACTCGAGGATTCGCTCGGCTGTGTGGACTTGGTGTAAGTATTCGTGATCACGATCTCTTTCTGAGTCGCGTCCGTAAGCTCTACACTTGCGCCACTGTTAGAAACAGTCAGATCATAATCCTTGATCTCAGCGCCGTCCTTGTCCTCAGTAACCGTGTAGGTATCCAGTTCAAGATCTGTCAGTTCATGTGATCCTGCGCCCTGGATCTCGAATGTCGCTACATAACCCTTCGTACCGGTTACCGTGAACTTGTACGACTTGGAAGACGCGTCCGCCGGAGCATCCGCACCGAGCGCCTTCGTAACTTTCAGGCTGCCCTTGACCGGTGCCGGCTTCGTATACGTATTCGTAAAGGTCGTTGTCAGACCATCCGCACTGGTCACCATACTGGTCTGAGAATAATCAGCCGGCATGCTGCCCTCTGTCCACGTGTACACGATCAAATTCTTGTTAGAATCGAACTTCGGCAGATTGTCAACTGTCTCCTCCCAGTTATTCGCATCACTCAAAGTAACTACCGTACCGTTGCTCAGAGTGAACTGCAGGCTCGAAGGACGCTTCTGATCCGCATTGTTGTTATCGTCCCAGACCTTCTTGACCGTGGCGGAAGTCTTCTCACGGGACAGATCATAGGTATTCGTGATCGTCGTAGTCAGACCATCCGTGCTCAACTGGCTGGATTTCATCGTATAGCCTGCCGGCATACTTCCCTCAACCCAGGAGTAGTTGATCTTAGCACCGGAATCATATTCCGGAAGTCCGGTAACAGAGGCCGTCCAGCTGTTTCCATCATTCAGTGTCACAGTAGTCTTCTCCGAACCGTTAGCCATAAGCTTGACTGTCAGATCAGTCGGGCGGTTTGTCTCAGCGCCGGCATCATCCCAGACCTTAACGACCGTCAGATCGATCGTCGAAGCAACATGGGTATTTGTGAGCGTCGTCACTGTTCCCACCTGATCGACTGCTGTAAGTGTATAGCCCGACGGCAGAGCATTTGAATCTTCCAGCCAGCTGTAGACATTGTCTGTCGTGCCATCCTTAGCCGGCAGATTATCTACTGTCGCTGTCCAGTTGTTTGCCTCACTCAGCGTTACATCAGAATAATACGAACCATTCTTCAGAAGCTGTACTGTCAGTTCGGTAGGACGGAGTCCATCCTGGTTGTTGCTGTCGTTCCAGACCTTCTTCACGGTTGCTTCTGTCGTAGCTACGACCGTGTACTTGTTCGTGATCGTAGTCGCCGTTCCCGCCTTATTGATCGAAGCGAGAGTATAGCCTGTCGGCACGGATCCTTCTGTCCATGTGTAGGAGATCTCTGTGCCATTATCGTACTTCGGCATCTGCGTATAAGTATACGACCATCCGTTAGCGTCACTCAGTGCCACTTCATCGATCTGTATACCATCCTTCAGAAGCTGTACTTTCAGTTCAGTCGGGCGCTGTCCGGCAGCATTGTTGTTATCGTCCCATACCTTCTTGACGGAGATATCAACCTCTTCAGCAGCATGAGTATTTGTCAATGTTGTCGTTGTACCGCTCTTAGATGTACGCAGCGTGTATCCCGTAATGGAATCCTCCGTCCATGTGTAGTTGATCGTGTTGCCGGCTGCGTCAACCTTCGGAAGATTATCAAACGTAGCTTTCCATCCGTTATTGGCATTCAGCGTAGTTTCCTTGATCTGCGATCCATCCGCGAGGAGCTGAACCTTCAGTTCGGTCGGACGCTTACCATCCTGGTTATTGCTGTCGTCCCAGACCTTCACAACGGAAGCTTCTGTCATTTCCACGGTCTTCAACTTATTCACGAATGTCGTCAGGCCATTGGCAGTGACTGTTACATTGTCGAGTTCGTAGTCTGTAACCACAGGTTCAGTCCAGGCGTAAACGATCTCCGTGCCCCCGTTCTTGTACTTCGCAAGGTTCGGTACGCTCGCCTGCCAGCTGTTAGTGTCATTCAGAACAACAGAAGCTACATTCGTTCCATCTGCGGTGAGCGTTACTGTCAGGCTCGAAGGACGCTTGCCGGCTGCGTTGTTGTTGTCGTTCCAGTCTTTCTTGACGCTTAAAGTTACCACTTCCGCAGTATGTGTATTCGTTAGAGTAGTCGTAGTACCTGTCTTTTCGGTAAGCTGGGTGTAACCGTTAACATCTTCCTCCCACCAGGTATACTCGATCTCACGGGTGCCATCGAACTTCGGAAGATTTCCGATAGTGACAGTCCAGTTATTGGCATCATTCAGAGTCTTCGTTTCGATCGCAGTACCATCTTGCAGAAGTTTGACTGTCAACGATGCAGGACGC
>DBYF01000116.1:0-13543 GCA_002310155.1 Mageeibacillus sp. UBA1193
CTGCATACACACGATACGACAGGTACCGGCGCGATGGTCTACTACGCTGCTGCTCTGGCTGGTGTAGATATCATCGACACGGCGCTTTCTCCGCTGGCCACAGGTACATCCCAGCCGGCGACAGAGTCCCTGGTTGCTGCCTTTAGAGGCACACCTCGTGATACGGGCCTCGATCTTCCTTCACTGTCGAAGGCGGCTTCCCACTTCAAGGGTGTCGCGCAGAAGCTTCAGGATCAGGGCATCCTCGATCCGAAGGTGCTTCGTGTCGATCCGAACACACTGATCTATCAGGTTCCGGGCGGAATGCTCTCGAACCTTCTTAACCAGCTCAAGCAGGCAGGCGCAGAGGACCGCTTCGAGGAAGTACTCGCAGAGGTTCCGCGTGTGCGTGAAGACTTCGGTTTCCCGCCGCTCGTAACACCGACTTCCCAGATCGTGGGATCGCAGGCTGTTATGAATGTCCTGATGGGACGTTATAAGACGTTCCCGAAGGAGTCGAAGATGCTGCTCCGTGGTGAGTACGGAAGACTGCCGGGTAAGGTCAACGAAGAGATCCGTAAGATGGCGATCGGTGACGAGAAGGTGATCGAGTGCCGTCCGGCGGATAACATCGCGAACGAGATGGAGACACTCCGTGCTTCCGTTGCTGACTTCGCGAAGTCCGAAGAAGATGTGCTTTCCTGTGCGCTTTTCCCGCAGGTCGCTCCCGGATTTATCCAGAAGAGAGACAGCGCGAATGAGCCGGAAGAAGAAAAGGTCAAGGAGATAAACGTTATCTGGTAACGTCGGGCTCCNNTAGAATGACTTGATTTGTCCATTGGGGATTATTTCAAAGTATAGGATCAAACTGCGGGGGTGCGTGGTTTGGTCCTATTCTTTTTGGTATGTGCTACAATGAAGACTTGAAAGAATGACCGGGATTTTTGAGAGCAGACACAAAAAGGGGAGAGCGGGAATATGCGGCAGAAGATAACTAATCTGGTGATCGTTATCCTGGTGGGGATCGGGCTCTACATGACCGTGACCTACCGGTCCGCGTATATGGAATTCCAGATGCGGGGCGCAATGAGCCTTCGCTATTACACGGTGCAGTCGAACCTCTTCGCGGGGATCGTCGCCCTGATCGCTCTTTTCTATCAGGGAAAAGCACTCAAAGTCTTAAAACTTATGTCAGCGGCGGCAACGGGGCTTACCTTTGCCGTCGTTGCTTTTTTCCTGGGACCGGTCTACGGTCACTGGCGCATGTATAAGAACGCGAATCTGTTCTTCCACCTGATCGTGCCCTTGATCTGTATGGCCGACTATATCCTTATCACGGACGCGCCGAAGAAACTGAAGTGGAAGATCCTCTCGACTGTGCCGACGGTCATATACGGCATCGCGTATATCGTCAATATCCTCATCAACGGCAAAGGCGGGAGATACCCGAATAACAACGATTTTTACCTGTTCCTGCGATGGGGCTGGGGCGTGGGATTTCTGATCTTCCTCGGCATCGTGGCCGTCTCGTTCGGGATGGTCTGTCTGCTGTCTTTCCTGAACGGTAAAGCCGGGGGACGGCCGGCGCGGGAACCGGTGGTGGAGTGATCGGATAAAGTACTGTCCGAACGAGTGCTTTTCGCGCCGAAAAACAGACATTTGACCCCTAATTGTCTGACTCTTTCAAATTGACACGCTTTTATATATATAGTTATAATTTTCTGTGGGGATGTAAGTGCAGGGGAGTCTGTGCATTTTGACGTGTCCCGGTTAGGAAAGGATAACCGCCCAGGGGAATGGATAAGAGGAAAGTCATATACTACTCAGATGAGCTCAACGACGAGTTTTCGACCTTCGAGACGACACCGCCGAAGATCGATGGCTCTTACGATTATGAGCGGAAGTCCTTTTCCAAGAAACTTTCCCGTTTTTTTCTCTACCGCATCGTGATGTACCCGATCGTCGTATTCTACGGACGAGTGATCTTCGGGCAGAAGATCGTCGGCAAAGAGAAGCTGAAAGCCTATAAGAAAAAAGGCTATTTTCTCTATGGAAACCACACGCAGCCGTTCGGCGATGCGACGCTTCAGACACGCCTTCCGTGGCCGACGAGTACGTTTATCATCGTGCATCCGAATAACCTTAATGTTCCGGTGCTCGGCAAGTGGACACCGGCGCTCGGCGGACTTCCGCTTCCGGACGGGATGAGCGCGTATAAGAATTTCCTCTCGGCCATCAAGAACAGGATCAGTGAGGGCCATCCGGTCGTGATCTATCCGGAGGCACATATCTGGCCGTACTACACGAAGATCCGTCCGTTCCTCGATACCTCTTTGCGCTATCCGGTGGAGATCGGCGTGCCGGCGTTCTGCTTCGTGAATACCTACCATAAGAGAAGATTCAGAAAGAGACCGAAGATGATCACTTACATCGACGGACCTTTCTTCGCTCCGGAAGGATCCGGTGTAAGAGAGAAGATGAAGGCGCTCCGTGACCAGGTCTTTGAACGGATGACTGAGCTGGCGGAGAACTCGGATATCGAGGTTATCAAGTATGTGAAAAAGACAGATGCAGACAGCATCGGACAGCCCGAAATGAGCACGTGCCCGGATGTCAGAAAAGAGGCGGCCAATGGTTAACGTTCTTTTCTGCGGAAATGCCGGAGTCTTTGACGGGATGCTCACATGCGCGCTCTCGATGATGATGCGCACAACATCAAAAGAACCCTTCCACTTCTTCGTGTTCACGATGGATCTTACGTCCATCAAGGACAACTATATCCCACTTAAGCCCGCGCAGGAAAAGGTCTTCCGCGAGACGATCAAGAGATATAACCCCGAGAACGAAGTCAAAGTGATCGACGTGAGTGCTTTTTACAAGGAACACTTCTCGGGATGCCCGAACGAGACGGCGTACTGCTCGCCGTATACCCTGATCCGACTCTTCGCGGACATGGTGCCGGAGATCCCCGATAAGCTTCTGTATCTCGACGCGGATATCATGTTCAACCGTGACGTGCATCTGTTGTACGACATGGACGTGTCGGAAGTGGAGTACGCGGCGTGCCCGGACCACTACGGAAAGTATCTGATCCAGCCGCACTACATCAATGCGGGAGTGCTGCTCTTTAACATGAAGAAGGCGCGCGAGACCGGGCTTTTCGAGAAGGCGAGAGGATGGATCAAGAAGAAGAAACTGGTCTTTGCCGACCAGAGCGCGCTGATCCGTTCGACATCGAGAAAGAAGGTGCTGAAGCAGCGCTTTAACGACCAGAAGTTCCTGCATAAGCACACGGTCGTGCGGCACTTCTCGAAGAGACTTTTCTATCTTCCGTATCCGCATACCGACAACATCAAGCAGTGGCAGATCGAGAAGGTCCACAAGGTCTTCCGATACCACCAGTTTGACGATATTTACGAGGAATATGGTAAAATACTTAGAGACTACGAGGAGGATCTGAATGGCTGATTCTATGATCCCAATCTTTTATTCATGTGATGAGAATTTCCTGAAGTATTGTCTGGTGTCCATGTCTTCGCTTCTGAAGAATGCATCGCCCGATAGTTCTTACTGTGTCTATATTCTGCATACCGATATCTCTGAAGCCGCACAGCAGACTTTCCACGAGCAGCTCGCGGGTATGGGACTTCCGGTAAAGTATGAATTCAGCTTCGAGGATGTTTCAGATAACCTCAATCTCATTGAGCATGAATTCCCTCTTCGTGACTATTACTCGAAAACCACTTATTACCGTCTTCTGATCGCTGATATGCATCCGGAGTACGATAAGGTCATCTATCTCGATGCCGACACGATCGTACCCGGCGACATCAGTGCTTTTTACAACGAAGATATTTCGGACTATTACCTCGGCGCCTGCCACGAGCAGGTCATGGTACAGATCCAGGAGTTCGGCGACTACGTCGAGCAGTGCCTCGGTGTATCCCGCCACAACTACTTTAATGCGGGCGTTCTCCTGATCAACTGCGCTGCGTTCCGCTCGAAGATGCTGCTGCACCGTTTCCTCGAGGAACTGCACACGTACGATTTCGTCGTGACTCAGGACGAGGATTACCTCAACCTCATCACGAAGGATCACGTCAAGTTCTTAGACCAGCGCTGGAATACCGAGATCTACGGAGATATCCCTTACCCGATCGAGGAAGCGAAGATCCTGCACTACATCATGTTCAATAAACCCTGGCATTACAGGGACTGCCCCTACGGTAACATCTATCTGCGGTACGCGAAGCGGACTCCGGTCTTTGACGAGATCTCCGCGCAGCTCGATTCGTATACCGATGAGGAGAAAGCACGCGATAAGGCGGGATCGGAGAATCTTCGTAAGCTTGCGGTAAAAGAGACGAACCGTGAGGACAATTACCTCAAGAGATTGAACCGCGATAAGCGCGCGAAGGACCGTGTGGACATCGTCAAGAAGATCGAGGAGTTCGAGCGTGACGGACGCTTCTTCGAGGACGTCGAGGATGATCCGCCGACGAAGCCCCTCCTTCCGGATGATATCGATTATCTCCACAAGACACCGATCGACAAGCTTAAGACGAAGATCGCTTTCTCACAGGCGCATAAGGTCGTCGATAAGCTCATTAAGAATAAGCAGCTGATCATCAAGGACATGAAGGGGATCGAGCATTTCCAGAACCTTACATCCGGTGCGGTGATCACCTGCAACCACTTTAACGCGTTTGACAGCTTCATCATCCAGCTCGTTTACGAGGCGGCGAAGCAGAAGAAGCGCACGTTCTACCGTGTCATCCGTGAAGGTAACTATACTTCCTTCCCGGGCTTCTACGGGTTCCTCATGAGAAACTGCAACACGCTGCCACTGTCGTCGGATATCCGTACGATGAAGAAGTTCTTCGAGGCGACGAACACGGTCCTCAAGAACGGTCACTTCGTTCTCGTCTACCCGGAGCAGAGCATGTGGTGGAACTATAGAAAACCGAAGCCGCTCAAGAACGGTGCTTTTACATTCTCGGCAAAGAACGGGGTCCCTGTGCTGCCGTGCTTCATTACGATGAGAGATACGGAACTTATCGGCGAGGACGGATTCCCGATCCAGGAGTATACCGTGCACATCTCCGAGCCGATCTACCCGGATAAGAACCTGCCTTACAAGAAGCAGACCGAGCAGCTCAGAAAAGAGAACTACCGCGTGTGGAAAGAGATCTACGAGCGTGAGTATCAGATGCCGCTGCAGTATACGACCATCGACATGCCGGATATCGACACACTGAAATAAAGATGCAGCCGCGGGCTGCAGAAGGAACGGATGGCCGGGGGCGAGTGCTTTTCAGAAAGAATAAAGCCTCTCACTTACATGAGTGGGAGGCTTATGTATAATTTCCAGGATTTGTAGACGTCGCCGAGCTCGCGCATCAGGTGGAAGCTGTAGAGCATGTCGACGAGCATCGCGATGAAGAGCGCGATGACGATGCGTCTCCTTCTGGGGGTCATCGTGGTGTGGAAGACGTTCATCAGCGGCTCGTAGAAGTAGTACATGAAGACCGTGATGATCGCCGAGAAACCGAGGCTTGTAAAGAGGCTGGTGTAACGTGTCAGGTGCATCGGCAGGTTCGTGTAATCCCAGTAGTAAAAACCGCAGAATTCTTCGACAGTGAATCCGAGCGCGATCTCGCCGATCGAGACGAAAACGAATACCAGAATGTAGTAGAAGAGAAGGTGATTCTTGCGAGGGGTGCCGATCAGAAGATACATGCCGACGACTGCGATGCCGTATCCGAGAAGGAACGGCAGATTCATGTTACGGTTGTCGATAAAACCGCTTCGTGTGAGCATCCACATGTTCTCGACCAGAAAGCCGAGAAGCGACACCAGAGCCGCCATCGCGAACAGCTCCGGGAATGTGTAAAGCTTCGGCCGTAAAGTGAACTCGTCTTTCCGCTTCCAGATGATCTCCATCTGAAATACCTCCTGCACATCCTTGTACCCGTTTCACAATACCCTTTATAAATCCCTCTGATATTAAGCTATCACTGAGGAATTTGAGCGTCAATAAACGATGAGTATATCTTTATGTATTCTTAACTATTGGGGTGCGCAGTGAGGCGGGCGGCGAGTGCTTTTCGTAAAGGAATAAGACTCTTTTGGTAAAAGCATGATTTAGTCTTACACTTTTAGGCGTGGAGATAAGACTATATTGCGAAATTTAATTATTAGTCTTACAAAATCGTACGTGATCGTTAGACTAAATCCGCTATAATACGAAATGGTCTTACTTATTTGCTTGAAAAGGTAAGACTAAATCCAGAAAAACGTAAAAGAGGCTGATTGTAGTGACGAATTCAGTAAGCCTGTTTTCTGAGTTTTAGTATATAGTCTTACATTCTCTGCAACAGACCGACCATACATTCTGTTATAATGACAACATCAAGACCATGCGGATCAAAACTCGCGCGCGAGGTGTTTATATGAAGAGATTTAGTCTGGGAAATGTTCAGGTGACGGAGCCGCGCTGGACCGAGAAGATCGGCCTGAATGCGGCTTTCCTTGAGAAGATGAGTACGCACCGTGTGCTCGCCGGATTCCGCAGGACTGCGGGGATCAGGACCGACGCGAAGCCTTATGGCGGATGGGAGGACAGTCTCATCGCAGGGCATGGTGTCGGACATTATTTCTCGGCACTCGCGATGCGGATCGCGTACCTTCGAGGACTGGTCGCATCGCTCGAAGTAAGTGGCGGTGAAGAACTTGATTCCGCGCGAAAAGCACTCGACCTCTGCACGGGTAAAGCTCAGAGGATCGTCACTGGTTTGGCCGAATGCCAGGAGAAACTCGGATCGGGTTTTCTGAGTGCGGCGACCGTGCAGGATCCAGGTAACGTGGAGATCCAGTTCGACGCAGTCGAGGGAAAATGCGACGCCCGGCAGTGGGTGCCGTGGTACGCGCTTCACAAGGTGCTGCAGGGCATGATCGATATGTGGCAGTATGCGGATATCGAGGGCGCGTCAGATGTGGCGGTAAAACTTGCCGACTGGTGCTGCGACCGTGCGCTGTCGTGGGATGAAGAGACCAGAAAACGTGTGCTCTCTGTCGAGTACGGCGGAATGAACGACAGCCTATATCAGATGTCCGATATCACAGGTGACGAAAAGTACAAGCGCGCGGCGCAGGTCTTCGACGAGCCTGAACTCTATAAGGAACTGCTTGGCTTTAAGAACCGTCTGAAGGGTGTGCATGCGAATGCGACGATCCCGAAGATCATCGGATATCTGCGAGGCGGAGATGACCGCATCGAGCTCGCAACACGATTCTTCGATGTCGTTACGATGACGCAGTGCTATCAGACCGGCGGTATCGGCGACATGGAGCACTTCTTCGAGGATGAGCTTCTCGACGGATCACGCACCCAGTGCAACGCCGAGAGCTGCTGCGCGTATAACATGATCAAGCTTGCGCAGATGCTCTATGAGAAGACCGGTAAGATTCGGTTTGCCGACTATATCGAGAGAGCGCTCTGGAACGCGAAGCTCGGTTCGATGGGACCGGCCGGAGGATACACGTATTTCAACCCGATGGCGACCGGCTACTATCGTCTGTATTCGCCGAATAAGCCCGATAAGAACCCGTTCTGGTGCTGTGTCGGAACCGGCATGGAAGACTTCGCGAAGGTCGCAGATCAGGTGTTCTATAAGGACGGCGATGACGTAGTTATCGCGCAGTGGATCTCCTCGAACCTGAAGGTCTCGGAGGATATCGACCTTCTCCTGGATGTTGACTTTAACGGGCAGAAACTGTCGGTCAGACAGATCGTGAAAGGGGAACCCGTCTCGAAAACCGTTACGAACGTGAAGATCCTGATTCCGATATGGGTCGCCAATCGAAAAGCACTCATCCCGGACGGTGGTCCGTATCTGGATGTCAAACTCACTGGTTGTGAAACGGTCAGCTTCGACTTTGACATGAAGCTCTCCGCGCATGTCCTGACGGATGCACTTCCTCATCTCATCTCGCGTGAAGCACCGAGGATCCCGCACTCGCTTGAAACACTAAACGGTTATGACATGTACAGAGGACCGGTCCCGATCGGTTTCACATATGGTCCGTTCGTTCTCTGTGTGCCCCTCGGAAACGAGAAGTGGGGCATCGCGGCCGGTGCCGGAATCGATGTAGTCGCACCCGCATGGAAAGTGGTTTTCGGGGCCGCAGTGAAGTCCGACATTACATATGGAAAGACGCAGAAAAGCGTTCTCGACAGAGAATACCTGACGCTTCCGGAAGACGTGTCGATCAAGAGATTCCGGGATGACCTGGATACATATATCACACGGGACAGCAAAGGAGGATTCGTGCTT
The DNA here is from genome assembly GCA_002310155.1 of Mageeibacillus sp. UBA1193. Lineage (GTDB taxonomy): Bacteria > Bacillota > Clostridia > Saccharofermentanales > Saccharofermentanaceae > Scatonaster. Next base: position 8,316 of record DBYF01000116.1, read on the forward strand.
TCCGGTCTTAAGAACTGGAATGGCGACACGGTCGATCTTCCGCTGATCCCTTACTATCAGACGGGCAACGAAAGATACGGCATCTACTGGTATCTGGAAACGGCAAAATAAGGTTGCGGTGAGAGTGTCCGTGAAGTCGCGGGCTAGAGGCGGCGCTTAAAGGATGTTCGCGTAGTAGATCAGAGCTGCGCCGAGAATAACCATGATGGAAAGCACACGAACGATACGGTTGTGTGTTTTTCTTTCGCTGTGAAGTGTCGCGATGAACTCTCTGATGAACGCATTGACCCAGAAGTAGGATCGTGTCTTCGATCCGATGCCCTCGGCGTTTAAGCCTTCGTTATACGCGATAACGCCTGAACGGAAGACATGGTAGTTCGTCGTGGAAAACGCGATCTTCGGTTCGGCGATGACAGGCGTTTCCTCGGTCGAGTCTGTCTTGTCAGTAGCAGAAGCGGCAGAAGCATTAGCCGCGGCTTCCTTCATTTTCTCCTGGATCAGAAGATGCGACTTACGCATGTTTTCCTGTGTGGTCGCAGAGCCGTCCTCGACGAGGATACGCTCTTCAGGGATACCATGTTCGATCAGATAGTTATGGATCGCCTGCGCTTCCGGCATGACCTCATCGCTGCCCTGACCGCCGGAAGGTACGAAGGTGAGTTCTTTTGCAGCAATATGTTTCTGCATACCGGCGAACTCGATCGCACGGTCGGCGCGGCCCTGCAGAAGCTTCGTGAGCGTGCCGTCCTTCCGGATCTGGCAGCCGAGGATCAGGATATAGTCCTTATCGAAGGTCGGGACCCGCTTCGCGGCCATGACCGACAGGATGATCGTGCCGATGAGGATGAACTCGAGATAGGAAACGATGATGAGCACGAGGTTGGTGGTCAGCATCTCAAGATACGGCCAGACCGAACGCTGGTTGTGGATGTCGATCAGGTCGGGGTGGGCGATAATGAAGTTTCCGATGAACTGCGGAAGCAGTGTGCCGAGAAGGATCGCCGCGCTCATGAGGACACCGAGCATATTACGCCAGGTGAAGCCCTCTTTCTTCATGAGACGGAGGTTGCTTATCGCGACTAAGATCGCGATGACGAACGCGAACGGGAAGGCAAACCTTGCCGTAAATGCCGCGGATTTCATGACCGTTTCGAGTCGGTAGACCAGAGCCTCATTCGGGCGGAGAAACATGAGCTGGTTGAGAAGAAGTGACGAAGTGAAGAAGATCCAGCTCAGGTTTCGGACGTTCTTATACTGGTAGAGCGATTCGCGCATGCCCTTGCGGAACTCGGTGATGTTAAAGCCCAGAAGCACCAGAAGGAACACGATACCGCTGAATGGCACTGCGCGCGAGCCCCTCGTGTAGCCCATATAGCTGTTGATGGTCATGATGTCGAAGTGGTGGACGTAGATCACGTCGCTGTAGCACAGTCCGTTCGGATATGTCAGCGTGAAAAACACTTTCCCGCGGTTTTCTGCCTCGAAGGTGACGTGGAGCTTGCCGTTCTTGACGGCCATGTCCGTGATCTTCGCGACATCGGTGCCCCTTAGCTCTTCGACCTCGATCTTGACGTCCTCGGCTTTCGTGCCCTCGGGGACATCCAGCTTGAACGTGTAGGAGCGCCCGAAGATCAGCATCATGAGAAAACTGAGCATCAGGAGGCCGGCTCCTAATATCCACATTGTTTTGCGATGTAGTTTCATATCTTTATTCTATCACTGTTTAAGAACTCACTTTTCTGATTCATCGAGCGGGACAAATGATATAATTATTTTTTAGGGGGGTGGTTTCATTGAATATTTGTCCGACTTGTCATGCGCAGCTGGTGAAAGATAATCAACTGTTCTGTATATATTGTGGAAATGCACTGCCGGCGCCGGTTTCGCAGCCCGTAGCTCAGGCACCGGTCCCGCAACCGGTACCCGTACAGCAGGCGCCTCAGCCGGTACCTGTGCAGCAGCCTGTTCCACAGCCGATGCCGGTCCAGCAGCCGTACGCACAGCCCGTGCCGCAACAGCAGTATCCTCAGCAGGCCCAGCCGATGGCTCCGCAGCCGGCCGCAGCTCCGGTAAGTCAACCGACGACCAAGGTCGACTCGCTCTTTTCCAGAGTATTTTTCCTGCTCTGTGCGATCGCAACCTGCAGTGTAGGTTTTATGAATTACTACAGCTTGCCCGATAAGAAATTCTCTGCTTACGATCTCTTCAAGTGGGTATTTGATCTTGCGGATAAGTCGAAAAAGATCGGACTTAGTAACGACGGTATGGAGGGAGCGAAGTTCATGGTAGCGATCGCTGCTGTATTCTTCATTCTGGCGTTTGTAGGAGTCATTGCCGGTATTTTCGATATTGTCGGATCGAATAAGAAGAAGCAGATGTTCTGGACGAACCTCTCCGGAGGAGTGCTCGGCGCTTTCATGGGCAACTGGTTCGTATTCTTCATGGTGGAGGCGGTAAATGCTAAAACCAAGGATATCACATCAGAAATTCTGGATAAGGTGATCAAGGTAGATAACGGCTTTTACGGAGTTCAGTTCTTCATCTTCATTCTTTTCACGATCACAGTCGCCTATCGGCATACCTGGAAGAAGGAGAATCAAAAAGCACTGGCACAGAACCGGATGCAGTGAAGATCCCGCCCGAATCCACGATAAACAGAAGTAAAGAAGCCTGCGGAAAGTGCTTTTCGAACATGAGTAAGCAGGCTTTCGTTACACTTTAGTAACGTTTCATACGTTGAACCACAATATATCGTAGAGTAAAATAATACTGATATATTCTGTGAGAAGGGATGCTCCGACAGAGAGCATCGGACAACTAGGAGGGGCAGAATCATGAAGCATAATAAGAAATTCTTATCGCTGCTGCTTACGGTCTGCATGGCGGTCAGTCTGATTCCGGCAACCGTTATGGCAGATGGAGATAAGCAGGGATCGACAGAAATCACGCAGGAACCTGTAAAAGAGCAGAAGATCACATCGGAAGATGTACCCGGTAATAGTGATGAACTCTTTGAAGGCTATGTGAACCGTAAGTTCGGTATTGAAGACAGCACTGCTTCAACGACCAAGAATACTAAGAAAAGAGGAGCACCTGTCAGTCTGAGATCCCAGTTATCTGCAGTTGATCAGGAATTTTACGATATCTTGTTCGATGATATCAATACTATCCTTGCAGGTACGACGACACACACTGTTTTCTCCGTTTCACTGAGTCATACATTCACTTATGCGGAACTGGGTGAGACAGGATATAGCTCTGAAGCTGTAGCAAAAGCCCGTGATTCTTTTCATCCTAACGATGTTGTTACTGCTCTGCTTTATGACCATCCGTATGAGATGTTCTGGTATGACAAAACCAGCGGAGTACATATGGGCGGATCTACGGGCATTTCTTATGATTCAAATGAGATCAGATTAACTTTCAATCTTGATTGTTCATTCTGTGTTTGTCAGGATTATTCAGCTACTGGTGTTGTCGGATCATATGACCTTGGAGACGTCATTACACGACTCAACACGGCTGTGGCTAGAGCACAGAGTGTTGTTACAACATATGCCGGTCTCTCAGATCTAGAGAAACTGGCTGCTTACAAGGAGTGGATCTGTACAGAAACAGACTATAACAAACCTGCTTCTCAAGGGAGTGCTAACTATGGTGACCCTTGGCAGATGATATATGTATTTGATAACGATGATACAACTAAGGTCGTCTGTGAAGGTTATTCCAAAGCTTTTAAGTATTTGTGCGATCAATCAGTTTTTAATTCGGATAAGATCGGTTGTTACGTTGTTTCCGGAATGATGGGTGTAGATGATGGTAATCCCGGTGCTCATATGTGGAATATCGTTACGTTAGAAGACGGAAACAGATATCTTGTGGATGTTACGAACTGCGATAAAGGATCGATCGGATACCCGGATGATCTGTTCCTGAAGCAGAGTAATCGGACAATAAGCCGTACTGAAAGTTCTTACGAGACAACTCAGTATGATTTCTGGGTTTCTTTGGAATCAACAGTTCACTATTACTATAACGAAACTACTGAGAATGCTTATCGGAATAATCACAGTATCTTGGAGCTGTACCAGGAATATGGACAGATCGATGTTGTGTTCCGTCATACCTGCTCTTTCCAGAATAGCCTGGCTGTTAACTACTATGTAAAAGAATCCGAACTGGCAGATTGCAGTGACATTTATCTCGAAGTTGACGGAGCAGGGAAATCCTCAAAGAAGATCCGTGGAACACGCACTAGCGTGGAGGGAGAAAACTACTATCGATTCCAGCTCAGCGGCATTTATTCCATGTATATGGGAGACACTATCCAAGCAGTTGTTCATGTGACGAAGAACGGTGTGGAATGTATCAGCGACCGCGATCTATATAGTGTAAAGAAGTATGCGTATAACACGCTGTCAATGAGTTATGGTCAGACATTTAATACATTTATGGTCGACATGCTGTACTATGGATCGGCACTCACGTCGTATTTGTATGTTGATCCATATGATTTCATGTTCGTGACGAACGATCTTACAGATGCGCAGAAGCAATTAAAGTCGAGCGATCCTGTACTTACAACGGAAGCAGCAACTGTTAAAGTAAATCAAACGGCTGTTCCCAATCCAACGGTAGAATTTTTCGGATGTAGAGGTTATCTGTCAGATAATATAGCTATTGGTGTACAGGTACGGATCAATCAGTCTTCTCTGGATAATGTGAAAGCGGTTTTCACATACGAATCCAAAGCTGAAGGCAAGACGATCGTCAAAGAGGTTCCGGCTTCTGCCTTTGAGCTGATCCAGGAGGGGAACAACAATTACATTGTAAAACTGGATTCTATCGTTGCTCAGGATGCAAGAAGTGTATTTACGCTGGAATTCTTTGATGGTGATCAGCAGATCAGCGATACTTTTGAATCTAGTGTCGAGAGATACATGGCAGGCTTGAAAAAGAATAACCCTAACAATGAAAAACTTAAGACATTAGTAAATAATCTGATGAACTACTGCATTTCCGCTGAAAACTATTTTGCAGAGAAGAGGGGCGCATAAGATGAATAAAGAGTACGAAGAATTACAGTTGGATATCATTGTTTTTGAGACCGATGATGTCATTGTCACAAGTCAAGATCATAATGAGGGACCATTTGATGGCTGATCAGATGACTCAGTGATCAGAGATTAGAATTCTGATCCTGATCGGTCTTGAAAAAACTTTGCAGA
>DBYF01000116.1:13580-16240 GCA_002310155.1 Mageeibacillus sp. UBA1193
AAAATATAGCTAGAACTTATATTTTTCAGGGCTTTTCAGGTTTTTTATCCGTGGTATAATGCATGGAGAAATGACTCATGGAAACAAGGAGCAGGGATTATGAGTAAGCGTTTGGATATTGTATGTATGGGCACGGCTTTGATCGACAGCATCATTAAGGGATATGACCCGGAACCGATCTCGGCATCAGGCTATAAGGCGACCTCGGGCACGCTGAATGTCGGAGGAGAGGCTGTCAATGAGGTCGTTACGGCGGCACGTCTCGGGATGTGCGCAGGTATCATGTGCTATCTGGGTGAGGACCCGGCAGGTGACACGATCCTGAATTATCTTCATAAGAACATGGTCGATACCTGTTCGATCATCCGGAAGAAGAATCATTCGACACCGGTCACGACGATGTTCGTGAATAAAGACGGCTCGAGAAAGTCGATCACCAATCTCTCGCACCGTTATAACTTCCATCCGGAGAAATATCCGGAGACGTATACGTGCGGTCAGATGCTGATCCTGGGATCTCTCTTCCGCGCGCCGTTCGATGACCGCGATATCATCTATCAGGTATGCTCTGACGCGGCCGCAGCCGGAACTATGATCTTCGCGGATACGAAGCTTCCGAACTTTACGAAGATGACTCTGGAAGATATTCAAAAAGCACTTCCGCTGATTGACTTTATCACTCCGAACGAGGATGAGGCGAAGTACTATACAGGCAAGGAAGATCCGGAGGAGATGGCGGACGTGTTCCTTTCCTACGGCGTGAAGAATGTCATCATCAAGCTCGGACCGAAGGGATTCTTCTTTAAGAACAAGAACTTTACTTACTCGCATCCGGCATACGATGTCGAAGTGGTCGACGCGACAGGTGCAGGTGACTGCTTCGTCGCGGGATTTGCCTCAGAGCTCTTAAGAAAGCTCGAGAGAAATGAGGAGAAGCTCGTTCCCGAAGAGTTCGTCAAGGACAGCACCAGCATCCCGGAGAAGAGCCTCTGCGAGTGCCTGGACCGCGCAAACGCCTGTGCTGCGATCTGCACGACAGAAGTTGGCGCGACAACTGCGCTGAAGGACAGAATACAGCTTCTTAAGTTCATCAGCAAGATGTGATCCGAAGTAATTGAAAAAACTTGAAACGGCGGTCTTTGAAGGGCCGCCGTTTCTTTTTCTCATGTCTTTAGAAATTCTTTAAGAATTCTTGGCGATTGCTTGATGGATCTACTTTATTATGTAATCATTGAGCGGAGGGCGCGTGGGGACGCGTCCTTGAAACAAGGGCTTAAAGCTAGGAGAGTTTATATGTTAACAGTTAATCGTGTCACCAAGAAGTATGGTAAGAATGTCGCATGCAAGGAAGTTTCCTTCACCCTGGAACCGGGCAGCCTCACGGTCCTCCTCGGACCTAACGGTGCGGGAAAGAGTACGATCATCAAGTCGATCATCGGATTTCTCAAGTACGAAGGCGAGATCACGGTCAACGGCTACCTGAACAAGACATCGGAAGCAAGACGCATCATGGGATACATCCCTGAGCTTCCGGCACTTTATCCGAACCTTACGGTCATCGAGCACATGGAGTTCATTGCCCGTGCTTATAAGATGACGAATTATAAAGAAAGAATCGAGATGCTCCTTGAGAAGTTCGAGCTTTCCGACAAGAAAAAGAAGTTCGGCGATGAGCTCTCAAAGGGCATGCAGCAGAAGCTGAACCTCTGTATCGGACTTCTGCCTGATCCGGATATCATCCTCATGGACGAGCCGCTCCTCGGCCTCGATCCGCACGCGATCAAAGAACTCAAGAACTACATCGAGGAGCTGCGCCAGGCGGGCAAGACAATGCTCATCAGTACGCACATCATCGACAGTGTCGACATGCTCTGGGACAGAACGGTCATCATGCAGAACGGCGAAGTCCGTGCCAATGTCAGCCGCACCGAGATCGAGAGCGCAGGCAAGACACTTGAGGATCAGTTCTTCCTCGTTACTGAAGGTATTTCTCCTTCCTCTGTAAAAGCACCCGCCGAGGGAGAGGCTTCTGAGGGTAATGCGGAAAACGGATCCGGGGAGAGTGCTTTTGAAGCGAAAACTTCCGGCGCTGACGCGAAGGGAGCGGACAAATAATGAGACTGTTTTTCTATTACACTTTTCACTCCTTCATTAACACGATCAAGAAGGTGCTGAAGACGTGGGTCGCGGTCATGCTCGCGTGCCTGGTCCTCGGAGGCCTGATCGGCCTTGGCATCGGCGTCCTTCTCCCGGATTCGGATAAAGATGAGAAAGAAGAAATCAGCGTTACTGTTGAGGACGGCGAGGAGGTCACTGATCTTTCCGACGGATCCGAAGCGACTGCTGAGAAGGATAAGACGCCGGGCTTCCTTAAGGAGCGCGGCAAGACGACAACGGAACTGGTCGACCTCATTATCAGCGTGGTCTTCTTCCTGAGTCTTGCGATGAATATCTCGAGCGCGAACCGTTCGGGTAAGATCTTCAAGCCTGCCGACGTGCCGATGCTGTTCGCGAGCCCGATGAAACCCCAGTCGGTCATGCTTTTCCGTCTGGTCGGAACACTGGCGCTCTCGCTTATCCTGACGATCTATATGTTCTTCCAGCTCCCGAATCTCATCTATAACGTGGGATTCAGCGTCTGGGGCGCGACGTCCCTGATC
>DBYF01000054.1:0-25614 GCA_002310155.1 Mageeibacillus sp. UBA1193
ACGATCCTTCTCATGAGTGCGCTCCGCCTCTTCGACTGCTACCGTGACGTACCGCTGACATTTAAGATGTTCGGCACGATGTTCACGACATGGAACTGGAACAAGCTCGGAAACGGCACCCTTCTGCATCTCGGCATCAACCGCGCGGACTATGTTATCTTAGCTGTCGGCACGCTGATCCTTTTTATTGTCAGCATGATCGGAAGATCCGGATCCGTCCGCGACAAGATGGAGAAGAAGATCCCCTTTGCCGGACGCTGGGCGATCTTCTCCGCATTACTTCTGATCATCATCGTCTTCGGCGCGTATGGCCTCGGCTACGACGCTTCGCAGTTTATCTATAATCAGTTCTAAATAAATCCATGTTGCGAGACAAGTGCTCCAATATTCGGACAGTACATTTGATAATCTTAAGTCCTGAGGTGTTACCCTAACGGACAGACGGTTTCCTCCACCTCGCCCTTGTGGAGAGAGGAGGTGGTGCTGATGAGTGACTATGAGATTCTTATCGTGGTTCTTACCATAATAGCTATTGTTGTAAGTCTTCTTGTCGAGTACATAAAGAAATGACCGTCCTTCTCCAAAAGCAACGGTCATTTTAATTGACTCTAACTGAGGAAACCGTCTTGCGGTAACGCCTCTTCTATGATTATTATACTACATCGGTTCTGATTATCAATGATCATTACACCCATTTCAAACGGTTCTTGTACTGCACTTTTTCCGTGCCCCTGTTATCTTCCCGGATGATAGTTCCGATCTCATAACAGTCATGGTACTTGCTTAGATGCTTTATTACCTGAGTCTTGTCCTTCTGCGGAACGACGATCGTCATGCCGACGCCCATGTTGAATGTGGTGAGCATCTCGGTATCCGAGACATTTCCCTTTTCCTTAATGAATCGGAAGACAGGGAGGATCCTGATCTTGCTTCTGTCGATCTGTGCGGTCAGCCCGTCCGGGATGACGCGGCAGAGATTGCCCTGGATACCGCCGCCCGTGATGTGTGCCATGCCGGAGATCTTATCCTTGCCGAACAATCCCTTGAGTGAAGGGTAGTAAGGCGTATGCGGTTTCATGATCTCTTCGATAAAGGTATTGCCATTGATCTTCTCGAGCTTGATCTGCGGCATCTTGTCGAGGAGCATACGTACCAGGGAATAGCCGTTGGTGTGAAGACCATTAGATGCGAGTGCCAGCACTGCATCGCCTTCACGGATCGCCGATCCGTCGATGACTTTCTTTCTCTCACAGATTCCCGCGATGCTGGAGGTGAGGACGTAAACGCCGGCATCTACAACGGACGGCTGGATGGAAGTCTCGCCGCCGACAAGCGAGCACTCGTTCTCACGGCACGCGTCGGAAACTCCCTTAACGAGTGCGCTGATCGTTGCTTTCTCCGCCTTGCCGCATACGATGGTATCGAGGACGGCAAGGGGAGTGGCACCCATAACGACGATGTCGTTAACGAGGTGATTGATCATGTCATGACAGATAGATTCAGTGTACCCATATTCCATCGCCAGTTTCTGCTTCGAACCCGGCTCCTCTGATTTGAGGACCAGAACAGGTTCCTTGATCTCCGGGAACTTGATGTCATAGAGTGAAGCGAAAGGTCCGAGGCCGTTCAATACTCTCCGGTCTTTGGTCTCGAGGTGCTTCTTCATCTCACTCTTGATCGAGTCGGTGTACGCGATATCGATACCGGCCTTGCTGTAGGAAAGGCCGTCCTGATCTTTCTCGGCGCCCGAAAGGAGTTCGTCCACGGAGACTTCTAATGTTCTCGCAAGATCCGGGAGCATCTCGATGTTCGGATATGCCTTACCGTTCTCCCATTTGGAGACCGTCTGAAAAGATACATTCAACCGTTCGGCGAGTTGTCCCTGTGTCAGGCCGAGCTCGCGACGCTTCTCGTTGATAAAACTTCCAACCTTGCTGCTGTCGATCATAGTGGGTTCCTCCCTCTGCTTTCTTGCCTTCAGTATGCAGGATGAAACACCCGCTTCACAATAACATTATCGTTGAAAATGGGATGGAAATTCAACCGTTGGGCGAATTTCGTAAAATTACCTCAAAACTATGAGTTGACTGCTTTTCTGTTTTTTCCACATCTGTTTCCTTGGTTGAGTTTTTGTAGATGCTTATTGGTCATTCTGAATCCCAAATCACTCAAAGTGTCAAATGGCGGCCTCACGACAGATTCATAAGATGGTTTTGAGACATCTTCTTTTTTTGGTGAATACCGGTTTACTTCTTCAGTCCGTATACGACCCAGTCTTCTTCTTCGAGCTTGTACGGAGTACCGCAGGTCGGGCACTGCAGGATATGCATGGCATCGAAGCTGGCAGCGCAGTTCTTGCAGTTTACGGCGTGGATGGAGAAACCGTAGTTCTCTTTCGCGGTAAGCTTCTTGACCAGAGTCATATTGTAGTCTTCCTTCTTGTTCACGATCTTACCGTTGATGAGGTGTGTCGTGTAAAGATAGATGCGTACGAGAAGTACGAGGTCATCACCGTTCTGGATGTTCGAGTTCAGATACTTCATCGCGCCACGGTAATCGATGTCGATGAGTGTATCCAGTTCCGGAAGATTCGGGTCTCCTCTGTAGACACTCATGTTGGTCCGGTCATCCGAGAACGCGATGGCACGGAAGAGGGAGATGACTTTTCCTTCGAAAAGATCGTAGGAGAATTCCGGATCATAGCGGCTCATCGCCTTGGCGAGAGAACCCTTCGTCATCGCCGCGGAGGCAACATCTGCAGTAGAGATAGCGGTCTTAGTCAGCCTTGTCATCATGAAGAAGGCAAAGAAGATACTAAACAGGAGATAAAGGGTGATGAACCCGATGAAGCCTGTCAGAAGCCCGGCGCCGACGCCAAAGAGCAGGGACATGTAATGGGGATCACACTGCGGCCAGTATTGGACTGTAGTGAATGTGGCCGCGGCTATTCCGCCTACCACAGCAAGCGTACTTACAGTCGGGATCAGCCAGTTGATGGATTTTCTGTTGACGAGCTGTGACAGCATGTAGTAGTTGCTGACGCACGGGAAGAGCTGCTTCATCTGAAATCTCGTACCGCACATCGGACAGCCGTTGGAAAAGACGGCGAGCGTGTCATGGTGACCGCAGTTCGGGCACTCATATGCCGCGTTCTGCGAATCTTCGCGGTTGAGGATATTCGTATAGAAGATACTGGCACTCTTTTTGTGCTTTTTCAGGATCTTCTGCGTAGAAACATTGGTGTACTGTGAAGAAGATTCGCACTCGATAAAAGAAAGACTCGCGGTATACGGCGGCTTGATCTTCGAGCGGGTGCCCTTAGCGGGGTCTTTGCATGGTGTGTATCGGCGCTGGATCTTGACGCCCTTCTCCAGAAGACGCTTCTCGTGCTGGTGCAGGAAGTAACGCATATCGGAAGAGGCGTGCTCCGGCTCAGTGCCATCCTCATAGAAACGGGTGATCTCATTCATGAAAGAATCACGAAGACGGTCTTCCGGCTTCTCTTTCGGATTCGCCATATCCTGGATCTCTTTCATCTTCTCGGAAAAACGTTCCATAAAAGTGCTCATACCCATACCCTCCCTTGAAAAGGAAATTCCACTGTCATTGTAGCACAGGAGTGGTGTGGATTATTACTTCGAGAGCAACGTAATAGAGCATGATTATTCGCAAAAAAATGCAAAGGAGCGATTCCGCAGGGCAACGCCCGAGGACCAGCGACGAGCATTTATTTTGCGAATAACAGGAGCGATTAGAGCGGATACTCCTCAAGATCTTTCGCGATCATCTCTCTTGCCTCATCGGAGATATCGGAAGTCTTAGAGGACTTCACGTGCTCGGCATCCATGATGCCAACGACTTTGAGGCGGACCTTAGTGCTTTTCCACGGGTAGTTCTTACTGATCTTCTCCGAGCCCTGGATCGTCAGGACAACGATCGGAACGTTTGCTTTCTGGGCGATCTTAAAGACACCGTTATGGAAAGGAAGGAGCTTGCATTTCTTGCTTCTGGTGCCTTCCGGGTATACGAAGATGGAGACCTCGTCGGCCTTGAGGAGCTTGCTTGCGCGGTCGATGGTCATCATGGCGTTTCTCGGGTTCTCGCGGTCGATGGCCATCATGCAGCAGCGGCGGATGATGCGTCCGTAGAATGGGACCTTAAAGTTTTCGGCTTTCGAGATGAAAGACGGATAGTGTTTGGCGAGGATCTTCCAGGATAAAAGCGGATCAAAGTTCGATCTGTGGTTGCAGACGAAGAGCATCTGCTTGCCTTCGGGGATCTTGTCCAGGCCCTGAAGATCATATCTGACGCGCATGATGCGCATACCGATCGCCGTCGTGTGGACCAGAAGGAAGCGGTAGAACTTCGAGTCGGTGTTATATTCCTTTTTGGTATCGATAAAAAGCGTCGAGACAAAAGTAAAAAGGAACAGCAGGATGATGCCTGCGACCTTGATGCCGACGATGGCAAGAACGACGTAAAGTGCGTAAAGTAAATACTGCATGGGAACCCCTCCGAATGCAAAGCTGTGTTTCTTACGAGAAACAATTCTAACACATGGAAGGTGCTTTTTCATTAGTGAAAGCACATGACAGCGTCGTCATTTCACAAAAAGAGCGGTTGTGCTACAATGCATGTGTTTAAGAAAAAGGAGAGAAGCATGTCTGAAGATAAGGATGTAAAAGCACCGGAGATCCAAGATACAGTGGAGTCTTCTGAAAAAGCACCCGTCGAGGCGGCTGATGCAGTGAAGCCGAAGAAAGGGAAGAAGATCTTCCGCGTGGTCCTCGTGCTCGCGCTGATCGTTCTGACCTGTGTGGTCATTCATCTGGCGGATCTGCTTCTGCGTCCGAAGTATATGGGCGATGTCACCGAGGGTGCACTGACGGCTGAGTACTATGAGGCCTATGGTGACCACGATGTGCTTTTCGTCGGTGACTGTGAGGTCTATGAGAATTTCTCGACAGTACAGCTCTGGCGTGAATTCGGCATCAACAGCTTTATCCGAGGCGGCGCACAGCAGCTGGTATGGCAGTCCTACTACCTGCTCGAAGACGCTCTCCGCTATGAGACCCCGGATGTCGTTGTCTTTAACGTTCTTTCCCTGATGTATAACGAACCCCAGAATGAGGCATATAACCGCATGGCGCTTGACGGTATGCGCTGGAGTAAGACGAAGTGGGACGCGATCAACGCGTCGATGTGTGAAGGCGAAAATATGCTCGAGTATATCTTCCCGATCCTCCGCTACCACAGCCGCTGGAATGAACTGACATCTGACGATTTCAAATACTGGTTCAAAAAGGATCTGGTGTCCTTCAACGGATACTATCTGAGGACAGAGATCATGCCGGCAGGCGAATTTCCGCCGCCGCGTACGCTCGCGGATACGAACTTCGGCGACAAGGCGATGAAATACCTCGATAAGATGACGGAACTGTGCAAGGAGAAGGGCATCAAGCTGGTCCTGATCAAGTCCCCGTCCCTCTATCCGCACTGGTATGACGAGTGGGACGCGAATATGGAGAAGTATGCCGAAGAACACGGCATCGAGTATATCAATATGTTGAAGATCGCGGAGTCCGAGATCGGTATCGACTACAGCCTCGATACCTACGACGCGGGACTTCACATGAATGTGACCGGCGCGGAGAAGTGCTCCTCCTATCTGGGAAGATTTCTTGTCGAGAAGTACGGCCTTAAGAATCATCATGATGATCCTGCCATGAGCGAGTACTGGGCGGAAGTCGAGAAACGTTACGATGAGGCGAAAGGTCAAAAGTAACAAAAAATTGACCAAACCAATTGCAAATATTTAATGAATATTGTCTGAACTACTTTGCATCTATCCTTTATAAAGTGTTAAAGTTATTTTATGAAGGCGTTTAACACAAAATCGAGGATATTGTGTCTGTTTCTCTCGCTGGTCATCGGATTCGCGGGACTAAGTATTTTGAACGCTTTTCGGGTATCGGCCCAGGAAGAAGCCGCGGACGAGACCGCGGATTCTCTGGTCGATGCGTCAAGAGGATATTCCAACGTTCTTTACAATAACACCAACGGACTTCCGACATCGGAGGCCAATGCGATCACGCAGACTTCGGAAGGATTCCTGTGGATCGGCAGTTACAGCGGTCTGGTCAAGTATGACGGTAATAATTTCGAGCGTATCAACTCGGCGGAGACCGGTATCACCAGTGTAGTCAGTCTTCTCGCTGACTCGAAGAACCGTCTCTGGGCAGGCACCAACGATAATGGTCTCGGTGTTCTTGAAAAGGGCGAGTGGCAGATCTTTAACAAACAAAACGGACTGCCGTCTCTCTCTGTACAGTCGATCGTAGAAGATGAGAACGGACTGATCTATCTCGCGACGACCAACGGTGTCGCGATCGTTCACGAGGATATGACGATCTCACGCCCGAAGGCGCAGGAACTTGATGACCTGTACGTCAGAAGTTTTAAGCTCGGGCCGAAGAATCTGGTCTATGGACTGACCAAGGAAGGCGAGATCTTCACGATACGTGATGGCGAGCTGGTCGAGTATTTCCATACGAATGATTTCGGTATCCCGGACAACCAGCATATCCATGCGATCCTTCCGGATCCGGATAATGAGGGTATGGTCTACTTCGCCACAGAAGGCTCGGAGCTCTACTATGGTGAGCCCAAAGGCCGCCTGAGAAAACCATATTGTGACCTCGGTGAGCTCTCTTATGTGAACTCGATCCACAAATACCTGGAAGAAGTATGGGTATGTACGGATAACGGCATCGGCCGCGTGATCAATGACGGAAAGGATCTGGTCATCCTGGAGAACCTTCCGATGACGACCTCGATCGAGGGCATGATCGCAGATTACCAGAATAACCTGTGGTTCGTGTCTTCCCAGCAGGGCGTCATGAAGATCGTGCCCAGCCGCTTCAGCAATCTCTATGATCAGTACCATCTGGATGATGACGTTGTCTACTCCACCTGTGCTTCTGATGGTAAGCTCTTTATCGGAACAAAAACTTCCGGACTTATCGTGATGGAGAATCAGGAGATCGTTAAGGATATTCCTCTGGAGATGGCATTTACCATGTCCGGAGACGCACTTTCGTCGACCAATCTTATCGAACTGTTTAAGAACGTAAAGATCCGCTCGATCTTCAAGGACAGTAAAGGAAATATCTGGTTCTGTTCCTTCAACTATCCTCTGATCTGCTATAACGGCCGGACGGCCGTCGGCTATACCATGGTAGAAGGACTTCCGAGTGACCGTGTCCGTGCGGCCTATGAGCTCAGCGACGGTTCTCTCGCTCTCGCGTGCACCGGCGGTGTGGCGATCCTGCGAGAAAATGCCATCGTGAGAGTGTATGACGAAAAGGACGGAATCGAGAATACGGAGATCCTTTCCGTGATCCAGGCGCCGAACGGAGATCTTATTGTCGGTACCGATGGCGATGGCATCTATATCATCAGCAACGGAAAAGTAATCAGTCATCTCAACACAGACAACAGTGGCCTGATGTCGGACGTAGTCATGCGTGTCAAGAAAGACCATACACGCGATATCTACTGGATCGTTACCAGTAATTCGATCGCTTTCCTTTCCGAAAACTATGAAGTCGAGACGATCCATAGCTTCCCGTATTCCAATAACTTCGACATCTATCAGAACGACCGGGATGATATGTGGGTATTGAGCAGTAACGGCATTTATGTTATTCCGACGGAAGAGATGATCAGGAACAAAGAGATCGTACCTTTCTTCTATGGAAAGGAAAACGGCCTGTCCTGCTACGCGACACCAAACTCCTACAGTGAATTTGAACCCAACGGCGACCTCTACATCAGCGGTTCGCAGGGTGTCGTACTGACGAATATCAACGAAGAGAATTCGATCACAACGGATGTCCGTCTCATGGTGCCTTATATCGAGGTGGATGGAAAAACGATCTATCCGGACGAGAATGGAAACTTCACGGTAAGCTCCGGTGCCCGTAAGATCACGGTGTGCGCGCACTGTTTTAACTATTCTCTGGTCGATCCGGAGATCTCCTACCGTCTCGAGGGCTTCGACCGTTCCATGACTACGGTCAGACGAAGCGAGATGAAACCGGTCGACTATACGAACCTCGCGGGTGGTGAATACATCTTTAAGATGCAGCTTCTGGACGCGTACGGACAGATCCAGAATGAGATCTCCATTAAGATCGTGAAGAAGGAAGCACTCCGTGAAACGGGCTGGTTCAGAGCACTGATCATCCTGAGTCTGGTTGGTTTTGTTATCGCGGTAACACTGGTCATCGGTAACCAGCGCATGAAGAAGCTGAAGAAGAAGGAAGAAGAACAGACGATCTTGATCAGAGAGATCGTAGAGGCCTTCGCGAAAGTAATCGATATGAAGGACCGCTATACGAACGGTCACTCGACCCGTGTGGCGGAGTATACCGCGATGCTGACACGTGAACTCGGTTACGACGAGGAGACGGTCGAGAAGTACAGAAACATCGCTCTTCTCCATGATATCGGTAAGGTCGGTATCTCTTCAGATACCCTCAATAAGCCGGGCCGTCTGACAGATGATGAGTTCAAGGAGATCAAGTCGCACTCCGGTAAGGGATATGTCGTTCTTAAGGACATCAGCATCATGCCGGAGCTAGCGATCGGCGCGCGTGACCACCATGAGAGACCGGACGGACACGGTTATCCGAAGGGCTTAAAGGGTGATGAGATCCCGCGTGTAGCACAGATCATCGCCGTAGCGGATACTTTTGACGCGATGTATTCCGACCGTCCGTACAGAAAACGCATGAACTTCGACAAGGCGATCTCCATTATCCAGGAGGTATCCGGTACGCAGCTGACGGCGGATGTTGTCGACGCGTTCATGAGACTCGTGGAAAGAGGCGAGTTCAGAGCGGAAGACGATGAGGGCGGCGGAACCTTCGAGGATATCACCAATATCCATAAGGCTCAGGATAAGAAGACCGAAGAGAAGGCGGCCGAGGAAAAGGCGAAACAGGAGAGCGCTGATTCCGAGAAAAAGGAAGCGGAGCAGAAACCTTCTGAAGAGAAGCCCGCGGAGGAAAAGCCGAAGGACGATGATACATCATCAGCAAAAGAATGACGGGTTCTTTTGTGACGTTTTACTGATTGAAAGTCATCCTGAATCATGCGAAAATAGGCAATGGAAAATAGCGCGTGCGCGCGTGCGTCACTCGATGTGATATTGCTTTTTGTAAAAGGAGAAAGAAACATGAAGAAATTAGGATCTCTCGTACTGGTGCTCGTAATGGCAGCTTCCATGGCGGCCTGCTCGGATGCCAAGAAAGTAGAGAACAAGAATGACGGAACGACCACTACGGCAGCTTCCCAGAACGCAGATGCTTCTGCGTCCCAGGGCGACAGCCAGCCGGCAGCTTCGGAGAATGATCCGGGTTCTGTAGAGGTCACACTCGATACCAAGGACAACTTCGTATTCAAGTATGAGAACGTGGATATCACACTCGGTGCAGAGCCGACAGAGATCCTCGCAAAGCTCGGTGAAGCGAAGTCCAAGCTCGATGTTCCGTCCTGCGCACATGACGGTACGGATCATGTGTACACATACAACAACATGGTTCTGACAGTATATCAGGCGACCGGCGCAGAGACCGGCTACATCTCGGATGTACGTCTTTCTTCTGACCTGGTAGCTACACCGGAAGGCCTCGAGATCGGCATGACGACCGACGACGCGGTTGCCAAGTACGGCGATGCGGACAAGGCTACGGATACAACATGGATCTATAAGCGCGGTACATCTGAACTGATGCTTACCATCAGCGCCAACAAGATCGTTGCGATCGAGTACATGATCCCGTAAGGAGGAAGTGCTTTTGGCACATTATTACGAAGAAAATCCACAGGGGGAATCCGACCGTCGCGTCATCCAGGCGAGGATGCACGGTATGGATTTCTTCTTTTCTACAGATTCCGAGGTGTTCTCCAAGAAATTTCTGGACTTCGGTTCTAGAACTCTTTTGGAAACGGCGATCGACGATCTGTCCGCGGCGAACCGGAAAAAGGGCAAGCTTCTCGATCTCGGCTGCGGTTACGGCCCGATTGGAATCATCATGAAGCGTGTCTTCCCGGCGATGGAAGTGACTATGGTCGATATCAATTCGCGCGCGCTTGATCTCGCGAAGGAAAACGCCGTCAACAACGGCGTGAAGTTCATCGAGGTCAGAAAGTCCGACGGATGCGCGGATGTCGAAGGCCTCTACGATGTCGTCCTGACCAATCCCCCGGTACGTGCGGGAAAGCAGACGGTATTCTCTTTCTATGACGGCGCCTATGAGCATCTCGCGGAGGGCGGATTTCTGTATGTCGTTCTCCAGAAGAAGCAGGGCGCGCCGTCCTCGGAGAAGTATCTGCTGGAGAAGTTCGGCAACTGCGAAGTTATCGCCAAGGAGTCCGGCTACTGGATCATGAAGTCGGTGAAGTAGTGCGTTTTTCGGGCACGGGAATCACCGCTTTTTGATTTGCTTTTATCTATTACCTAGCGTACAATAGGGTTTCAAGCGTAAAGCTATTAATTCTAATGAGGTGAATAAAATGGGTTCTTGTGATTCATGTGGTTCTAAGGATTCCTGCCCGTCTGCTACAGCCGGCGGTTCCTGTGGTTCTTCCGAGCCGGAATCTCTCATCGCTCCTCTGCATGAGAAATCTACAGTTAAAAAAGTTATCGGCGTCTGCAGCGGTAAGGGCGGCGTAGGTAAATCCTTCGTCACCAGCGTTCTTGCGTCCAGACTCGCAAGAGACGGCTACCGTGTAGCTATCCTCGATGCGGACGTAACAGGTCCTTCCATCCCGAAGGCTTTCGGCCTGAAGGGTCAGCTCAAGGGCGACGAAAACGGCATCCTGCCGATGATCTCGCACTCCGGTATCCAGATCGTCTCCGTCAATCTCGTTATGGAGAACGAAGAGGCTCCGGTCGTTTGGCGTGGTCCGGTCATCTCCGGTGTCGTTAAGCAGTTCTGGTCTGACGTTATCTGGGAGAACATCGACGTAATGCTGATCGATATGCCGCCGGGAACAGGTGATGTGCCGCTTACGGTGTTCCAGTCTATCCCGCTCGATGGTATCTTCCTCGTTTCCACTCCGCAGGATCTCGTATCCATGATCGTCAACAAGGCGAGAAACATGGCTCTTCTCATGAAGGTAAAGGTCCTCGGTTTTGTCGAGAACATGAGCTACACCGTCTGCAAGCACTGCGGTGAGAAGACACCTCTCTTCGGCGAAGAGGGTAAGGTACAGAAGGCTGCGAACGAGCTGGGCGTACCGCTTCTGGACAAGCTTCCGCTCGATCCGGATATCACTGCTCTCGTTGACGAAGGTCACATCGAGAAGGTCCCCAACGATATCCTTTCCGGTGCGGTCGAGTACGTCGAGAAGATGATCGAAGGCAAATAAATGAACAAGAGCCGGTGCTTTTCCCATGTAAAAGAACTGGTAAAGAGTCTGGCATGTCTCGTGCTGATCGCGGGCATGCCGGGCTTTTTTTGCGCGTGTAAGAAGAAAGAAGAGGCGAAGGTCAACTATCAGCAGTTCCTGGGAGATTATTACTACGATTGCTCAGTCAGCGCGATGGTCTTCGAGACTCCGGAGGGCGAGGAGGAGCCGGGTATACTTTACCGTCAGGTGATGGACCTCAATGCTCTTGTTAAGAACTGCCCGATGGCGGTCTGCTTCTTTTTCTATTCCGGAATGCACGCGGATGTATACGGCATGTTCGCCTGTATGGAGCAGGTGGCGGAGCAGTACCATGACCAGGTGCTGATCGTTACGATCGATGCGCTCGCGGAAAAAGACCTCGCGGCGGCGTACAATGTCGAAGCGCTTCCGGAGGCGATCATCATCAAGGATAATATGCAGAAGTCGAGGTTTGACGGTCAGTCCAGAGAAAAGGGATGGACCGCGCAGGACCTGGCGAACTGGGTGGTCTCCGAGGCGGGAAAATACGCCTCGTGATATAATGGATGTGCGCCGGAAGAAGGTCCGGTGCGCGGCGCTCCTTGAAGAGAGTGCCTGGAAAGGCGGAAAAGTATGCAGTATGAATATGCGAACGGAATCGGACAGGACAGCCACCGCTTTATGCAGCCGGTCGAGGCGCAGCTGAAGTCAGCGGACAAGTGGCCAAAGCAGCTGATCCTGGCAGGAGTAGTATTCCCGGGTGAGACACCGCTCGTTGCCAACAGTGACGGTGACGCGGTCTTGCACGCGCTGACCAACGCGATCTCCGGTGTATCCGGTGTCAACATTCTCGGCACGATCGCTGACCAGATGTGCAAGCAGGGCATTACAGACAGTGCCGCTTATCTGGAAAAAGGACTCTCCTTCGCGAGAGACCAGGGCTGGGAACTGACGCATATCTCGATCACTATCGAGGCCAAGCGTCCGAAGTTTACTCCGATGATCGGTCCCATGAAGATGCGAATCGGTGAGCTGACGGGACTTGATCCGCAGAGGGTCGGTATCACGGCCACATCCGGCGAGAATCTCTCGAGATTCGGCGAGGGTGAGGGCATCATGGTGTTCTGCAGCGTCACGATGAGAAGAGAAGAGATCAGCCTGGGCTGAGATCTTCCGGCAATCTGATAAACGAAAAGAGCCGCTTAATCGCGGCTCTTTAACATAAACTCAGCAAGTGCGGCGTCTTCGGGCGTCGTTATCTTTATGTTCCCGTAGGAGCAGGGGATCAGACGGACGGGGATGCCGAGGGCTTCTGCCAGGGCGGTATCGTCGGTCGCGTTGATGCCGGATTCCTTCGCGCGGACGGATACATCGAGAAGGACCGCGTATTTAAAGACCTGCGGGGTCTGTACCTCGAAGAGTGTGCTTCTGTCGAGCGTGCGGTCGACGACTGCCGGAGCAGGAGAGGAAACCGACTCGGAAGTGGCCATCTTGATCGTGTTCTTGCAGGGCGTCGCGGCGACGCAGACGTCATACATCTGACCGCCGGCATAGCACGAAGCGATCGTCTGAAGATCGACCATGCAGCGGGCGCCGTCGTGGATGAATACCGGATCAGCCGGTTCCGGAGCTCGCTCCAGGGAAGACAGTGCCGCAATACCGCAGGCGACGGAATCCTGACGTGTCGCTCCGCCGGGTACGACTTTCTCGACAAAACCGATCTCATATTCGTCGACAAGTGCTTTTACACGATCGATATTCTCAGTGCCTGTCACGACAACGGCGTGTAGGGGCATACCCATTTTCTTCTGAAATTCTGAAAAAGCAAGGAGCGTTCTGGCGAGGACGGGGATACCGTCGATCTTCAGGAACTGCTTGCTGTCGGAGATCCCCATACGTGTGCCGAGCCCCGCGGCCGGTACGATGAGGTACAGAGGACGCGGATTGCCGAGAGGATTTGTGGGGATAAACTTATCGATCTGCATATTGGATCCTCCTTATGCGAAGAGAACGTCGATGGCTTCACTGAGCTTGTCGACGTAGATGAAGTCCATCTTTACGGGAAGTCTCGAAGCGGCACTCTTGCTCGCGCCCGGAAGGACGCAGGCGGTAAAGCCGAGACGGGATGCATCGGACAGACGCTTCTCGAGGTCACTGACCGGACGGAGTTCGCCGGTGAGACCGACCTCGCCGAGCACCATCGTATTCTCCCTGAGTGCTTTTCCCGAGAAAGAAGAGAAGACGGCACAGACGACTGCGAGATCACACGCGGTCTCGTCGATCCTCATGCCGCCGACGACATTGATATACGCATCCATGTTCGCGATGCCGACCTTGCACTTGCTCTCGAGGACCGCGAGGAGCATGGAGACACGGCCTTTATCGAGGCCCTGCGTCATGCGCTGCGGGTTCGCGTAAGAGGATGGCGACATGAGTGCCTGGATCTCCAGGAGCACTGCGCGGGATCCCTCAACGACAGAGGTGATCACGGAGCCGGGGGCCATGTGCGGACGGCCGGAAAGAAGGAGGGCGGAGGCGTTCTCGACGCCCATCAGGCCCTTCTGGGTCATTTCAAAGAAGGCAAGCTCGCCGGTGGAACCGAAACGGTTCTTGGTCGCGCGGAGCATGCGGAGCGCGGAAGATCCATCGCCCTCGAAATAGAGAACGGTATCGACCATGTGCTCGATGATACGGGGACCGGCAATAGCGCCGTCCTTGGTGACATGACCGACCAGGACGATCGGGACATTCTGGGACTTGGCGATACGGAGAAGTCCCGCGGTGACCTCGCGGGTCTGGGATACGGAACCCGGTGCGGAGGAGATCTCCTCGCTGTAGAGCGTCTGGATCGAGTCGATGATACAAAGCCCCGGATGACGCTCGGAGATGAGTTCCGAGATATGTTCGAAAGAAGTCTGGGAGCAGAGGACGATGCTGTCTCTTTTGATCCCGAGACGGTCGGCGCGCATCTTGATCTGGGACTTGGATTCCTCGCCGGAAACGTAGAGGATCTCGCCAGAGGTCTTCACGGCGCCGCTGACCTGCATGAGAAGTGTGGATTTACCGATGCCCGGATCGCCGCCGACCAGGGTCATGCTGCCCTCGACGAAACCGCCGCCGAGGATGCGGTCGAGCTCGGAGATTCCGGAGGAGAAGCGAGGTTCGGATTCCTTGGCGACATCCGCCAGCTTAGATACGCCGCGCTCGGCGATCCAGCCGGCACGGAGTGCGGGCTTGGCATCGGCAGGTGCCGATTTGACTTCGACGACCTCGTCGAAAGTGTTATATTCCTGACAGGACGGGCATTTCCCCATCCAGCCGGATGTCTCATAACCGCAGTTTCTGCAGACGAACTGTGCTTTTTTCTTAGCCATGGAATCTCCTTTTACGGCGCGCTTGATACACCTAATCATACCACCTGACTATTCCTTTTTTAATAGAAATTGAGTAAAATACAAAAGATTGTTTGATGTTTGCGAGGAAGAAGAAACCATGGACCGATCCTGGATGGATTTTTATGATGAAGTAATGAACGGCGAACTTGATGTGCCGGATTATACACTCTATGAGATGCTGAAACGTACCGCGGAAGTTTTCCCTAAAAGAAGCGCGGTCACATTTGAAGGTACACATATCACCTTTTCGGAACTTCTCTACGAAGTCGACGCTTTCGCCGAGGCTCTCGGCGACTGCAACATCGGAGCCGGCACTGTCGTAACAGTCTGCCTTCCGAATATCCCGCAGGCGGTCATCTCGGTCTACGCGATCAATAAGCTCGGCGCGATCGCGAACATGGTCCATCCGAAGACTCCGGCCGTGGAACTTCGTAACAGCATGAAGCTCACGGGCAGTGAGTGTCTCCTGATCCTAGACGCGCTTATGCCGAAGAGTAGAGAGATGCTCGATGAGATGAAGCCCGGTCTCGTGATCGTATGTGCGATCGGAGATTATCTTTCCGCGCCGAAAAAACTGGCCTTCCACCTCGCGAAGGGCAGAAAGATCCCGAAGTATCCGAAGGATTCGTTCTATATCTCATATGCCGACCTGATCCACCACGGTGATCTGATCGTCCACGGAAAACTCGACGATGACTATGACTGGAAGGATCCTTTTTCTGACAGAAAAGAAGAGGAGACGTCCGAATATCTGCGCCCGATCGAACCGGATGATCCGGCGGTCTATCTTCACAGCGGCGGCACGACCGGCTCTCCGAAGATCATTATGATCTCATCTAGAAATATGAATCACCTGGCGGCCCTCGGTCCGCAGATCATCGGTGTACCGGATCCGTATGAAGACCCGGAGAAATTCCCGGATCTGACTATGGTTGCGATCCTGCCGCTTTTCCATGGATTCGGTATCTGCATGTGCATGCACTGCATGATCGTAAACGGTATCAATATGCTCCTGGTTCCGGTATTTAAGCCGGAGGAACTGGGCAAGATCATCCGCAAGGAGAAACCGCAGCTGATCGCTGCGGTTCCGACGCTCTACGAAGGCATGATGAAGAGTCAGAAGCTCAGTAAGATGAAGCTCGATTTCCTGATCGCATTATTCAGTGGCGGAGATACGCTCCCGATGGAACTGAAGAAGCGTTTCGAGGATTTCCTTCATGAGCGAGGATCGAAGATCTCCCTTCGTGAAGGCTATGGCCTGACCGAGACAGTCACAGTCTGCTCCGTAAATCCGGAGAAGCACTGTAGAAGCGGCTCCGTAGGACTTCCGCTTCCGGGGCTCGACATGAAGGTCGTGAAACCGGGCACGAACGAAGAGATCCAGAATGGTGAAAAAGGCGAGATCTGCATCGCCGGTCCGACGGTCATGCTCGGTTACCTGAACGATCCGGAGGCTACGGATCTCGCGATCCATGTTCATGAAGACGGAAGAAGATGGGTACACAGCGGTGACCTCGGCTATCGCGATGACGATGGTTTCTTCTACTTCGAGCAGCGCATCAAGAGGATCATTAAAGTATCAGGTGTGCCGGTATTCCCGACACAGATCGAGAAGACGCTCTGCCAGCACGAAGCGGTCGAGTTTGCGTGCGCCGTCGCGATCCCTCACCCGTACCGCCTGCATGTGGTAAAAGCGTTTATCGTTCTGAACGATAAGACGGCTGACGATAAGACGAAAGAGAAAGTAAAAACGGAACTGCAGGAGATCTGCAAACGCGATCTGATCTCCTACGCATGTCCGGTCGAATATGAATTCCGCTCCGAGCTCCCGCTGACGAGACTCGGAAAGATCGACTATCGGACACTCGAGAAGGAGGAAACTGCTTCGGATGGCTAAACGGCACGTCCTTCATGTAATGAAGAGTGAATGGCGTAAGACGAAGAAGACGCCGGCCCAGATGGTCACGATGCTGATCGTGCCCCTGGTAAGTGTGCTGTTTCTTTCCTGGTGTATGAGCTATGTCCGGACCATGGTCGATAACTACAGTGCGGCCGTGTATCTTCCGGACGAAGAGACCGTAGAGATGGTCGAAGCTGTCCTGGGAGAGTATTATCCCGATTTCAGTTTTAAAGAAGGAACGAGAGAAGACGCGGAGCTGCGTGTCCACGAAGGCCATATCGACTGTGCCCTGGTCGTGGATAACATCGAGGTCCGTATCCTCTATGACTCGTCCATGCTGACCTCGTCGATGGCGCTGAAGGATGCGACCGACATGGCCAATGACCTCATTTATCTTCTGGAAGGACAGGAGTATCTTGAGGGCGCGTATGCGCTGTATCCGGAGACCGAAGCGATCGATCTGTCCACCGATGAAGAGAAGCTGGAGAGTTACTTTGACCAGATGGCAGGACTGATCGGCATGATCCTGTTCCTCATGATGGCCAGTAACGCGATGGCCCTCTCTGCCCGTACCATCACCGGCGAGAAAGAACGTCAGACCTTCGATTCACTGGTCCTCTGTCCGGCGCCGCTCCGTAAGATCCTTCTGGGAAAAGAACTCGTCATGTTCATGGAGATATTCCTGTCCGGCATCGTGGGCCTGATCGCAGCCGTAGCCGGCATGATCATCTGGAACCCGGACGAGTTCTCCATGTTCAGGAATCTCACGGGTAATAACCCCGCTGTGTTCCTCGTGGTATTTATCCTGCTCTTTACCGTCACACTCGTGATCACAGGCATCTTCAGTATCATCGGAAGTGCTTTTTCACAGGCGAAAAAAGCGTCACTGTTCTCGTCAGCCGGCATGGTGATCGTCTCCGTGGCGGCGATGATCCCGAACTTCGTTTCCGGGGATGCGGTCAAGTATATACCTGTGGCGAACTGGACTCCGATCGTTAAGCATCTGGGCAAGAATCAAATCGAATATGTACCTGTTCTAGTCGCACTGGCGATCGCTGCCGGTGTATTTACCGTAGGCATGATCCTGTCTTCCGGATTATGGGAAAGGACTTCCGAATGATTACTATCGAGCATCTGAAAAAGACTTTTAAGAAGAACAAGGTGGAGGCGGTCAAGGATGTCTCCCTTACGATCAATGACGGAGAGATCTTCGCTCTTCTCGGACCGAACGGTGCCGGCAAGACGACGAGCATGCGTATGCTGTCGACTCTCCTTACCCCGACAGGCGGCACGATCCTCTTCGATGGAAAACCGCTCGAACAGGAGACGGATTCGATTAGAAGACGTATCGCTTTCCTGACCAACGAGATCCGTCTGGACGGACAGTTCACGCCGGACGAGCTGGCGGATTACTACGGCGGTCTTTATGAGATGACACCGGAAGCGATCGCCGAAAACAGAGATAAGCTTTTCGATTATTTCGGGATCAGCGAGTTCAGAGACAGAAGATACGAGACGTTCTCTACCGGTATGAAGCAGAAGACGTCGCTGGCGATCTGTCTTCTCCATGATCCGGATACGATCATCTTCGATGAGCCGACCAATGGTCTGGATATCCTGACGCAGCACTTGATCGAGGAGTACCTGCTCAAGCTGAAAACAGAGGGTAAGTGCATCATCCTCTCGACACATATCCTGGATCTGGTCGCACGTATGGCAGACCGTGTAGGTATCATTGTTGACGGCAGATCCGTATTCTGCGGAACGGTCGCGGAGCTTCCGGAGAGCCAGGGAGTGAAAACGGTCGAGGAAGCATTCATCAAGCTGTATAAAGAAAACCACGAAGAGAAAGCCATCGTCGGACGGCATGGGAGAGAGTAAGAGATGAAGGGACTGGGAAAGATCTTTCACCATGAAATGCTGAAGATCCTGAAGGAGAAGGCTCTCCTGTTCGGGTTCCTGATCCTGCCTGTCATGACGCTGTTCCTTACGGTCGGCCTGTCACTTCTGCAGCCGCGTACCGGACAGGAACAGAACAGTTCCTACACGATGTATTTCTATGGTATCTCGATGGAGAGAAACAACATCGGATCGATCGATGATAAGCAGATCTGGATCGAAGAGATCAAGGAAGATCCTGAAGTATTCATGAATTCGGATAAGTTCCACAGCTGCGATGTTCTCGTGGATTTCTCGGATATCGACTGCGTGGAGATCTATTATCACGAGAGTGATTCCGTCTCCAACTACATGAAGATGAGTGCGGAATCCTTCGTGCGCCAGAGTTTCGACCAGTATTACAAGACCCAGAATCCGGGCATCCTGTTCCGCTCTGTGCAGGTCGAAGATATCACTTTGAAAGAATCGGAGAACCGCATGATCGCCATGCTGCTTCCTTATATGCTGATCCTGCCGCTGACGGCAAATATCGCGAACTTCGCCGCCGATACGGTCGCGGGCGATAAGCAGCGCGGAACCTTCTATCAGGTCATGCTGTCACCGGTACCTCCGATCAGCCTGATCATGGGAAAGATCCTCTCGGTCAGCCTGATCAGTCTCTTCAGCAGCGGCATCTATATCGGCATCGATGTGGTCGGAAGTAAGATATGTGAGTCGATGGGAACGAAGGATGTCTTCGGATTTGCGGGTGTTCATGTCACTGTCCCGCAGGTCATGCTGATCCTGCTTTACGCCGTGCTGCTGTGCTATCTGTTCTCCAACCTCGGAGTGCTTATCTCACTCTTCTGTAAGGATGCAGGACAGGCGCAGACCGCGCAGCTTCCGGTCACACTGGCCTGCACGCTCGCGGCGATGATGTCGATGTTCCGCTTCGGAATGTCTCCTGTTACCCACTACCTGATCCCGGTATACAATATCTGCCTGATCTTCCAGGATCTTCTGAATGCACGTGCCAAGATGGAGAACATGCTGATGGTAGCGCTGTCGCTCCTGGTACTCTCGGTACTGGTTCTGATCACAACACTTGCTTCGTATAAGAGTGAACGTGTACGCACGTAATGAGCGGAAAAGTGCTTTTCACGCGGAAATAAGAGAACCGTAACACGGGCTTCTCCTGTTTTACTTTACCCTGTATTTGTGATTAAATTATCTTGTTAAGGGGAAAGACATTAAGGAGAAGAAACTCATGAATAAGCGAATCAGAAATGTGCTCAGAGTACTGGGCTGCATCATCCTTTCAACATCGATGCTGTTAAGTTCCTGCCGTTCCGCCAAGAAGGAAGGCCGGAAAAAGATGACAAAGAAGACGACAGAATCAACGGAAATGTCGGAAACAACAGATGACCCCTCGGATACAGATCCTTCGGATTCTTCCGTTCCGACAGATACTACAGCTCCGGTCGCGAAGAAATATACCGGCGCAGAAGCTTCCAAGAAACTTCACGAACTGGATGAAGAGATCTTCAAGAACAGCCTGTCGGATCTCAGCGATATGGGCGACAAACTGGAAGATCCGAGCAAATACGGTCTCGACTGGCCGGATGTCGGACTGTCTCCATGGTCCCCGGATAACGATGACAAAGGACGGGAATTTGACGCGTACGTTCTGCAGACACTCGAGGAGATCGATGGCACTTCCCTGGAACTGGAAGATCAGATCCTTCTGGATACCATGCTGCGTGACTACCACCTCGCCAGTGATATGGCGTATATGGATTACTACACCAGTGCTTTTAACACATTGACAGGACTTAACGTAGAACTGCCGATCACCTTCGCACTGACGATCTTCGATGATCAGGCGGATGTCGAGCGTTATCTTAAGATCCTCGCGGATGTAAAGCCGTTTTACGAGAGCCTGTTCGAATATGAGAAGATCCGCACGGAGCAGGGAAAAGGCCGTCCGGACGATCTTCTGGATAAGCTGATCGAATCCGTGAAGACGGTTTACGAGAACCATGACGGAAACTACATGTACACGACCTTCGAAGAGCGTGTCAACGAGCTGGATCTGGACGATGCGGTAAAGAAGGATCTGATCGCAAGAAACAAGGAGATCTTGGATACTTCATTCTTCCCGGCATATGAAGAACTGGCGAAGAATCTGGAGACACTGCGCGGCAAGACATCCACATCCGGTAAGCTCTGCGAAATGGATGGCGGAAAAGAATTCTACGAGAAGTATTTCCAGCTCCGTTCCGGTACGGATCTGACGATCGATGAAGCGAAGAAGCTCCTCGAGCAGACAGTCCAGGCTGAATATCTCGACTTCTATTCCAAGATGATGATGCTCTCACAGGAACAGAGCACACAGCTCATGGACATGATGGAAGGCAGATACAACATCACGACAGGTTCTTTCGAAAAGGATATCGAATTCTGTAAGGAAGCGATCAAGTCCGATTTCCCGGATATCGGTGATGTCAAGTACAAGACCGCCCACCTGCCGAAGGAAATGAGCGAGAACTTCTCGCCGGCGGCATACTGGATCACGCCGATCGATGATATCAACAAGAATATCCTTCTGGTCAACGACAACAGCACAGGCCTCGGCAATATGCTGACAACGGTCGGCCACGAAGCCTTCCCGGGACACCTCTATGAGACGGTCTACCACATGCAGAAGATGAATTCCTTCTATCAGAAGGGCGGATCGACGGCTTACAAAGAGGGCTGGTCCACATACAGTGAAGACTATATCATGAACCTTACGACCGACTTCGATATGGCGGTATATGAGTGCTACTACGTGTACATCATCATGCTGAACTATCACATGGAGGCGTATATCGACATCTGCATCAACTATGACGGATGGACCAAGGATGACGTTATCAAGTACGGTAACCAGTACTTCCCGGGAGCCGGTGCGGAGATCGCGGACTTCTTCTATGACCGCTCGATCGAGATCCCCTGCTACGTTATGCCTTACTGCTTCGGTAACTACTTCTGCTGCAAGATCATCAACGATGCGATGGCCCAGTACGGAAATGAATACACGAAGAGCGAGATCCACGCAGCGTACCTCGACATGGGTCCGAGTTCCTTCGAGATCCTTGAAAAGTATATGCCGGCATTCGTGGAGAAGCAGCACTGATGAGCTGGTTACGGGATAATCTCGGCACGATCGTGGTCAGCCTGATCCTGGCGGCCATCGTGATCCTGGTCATCCTGAAGATGGTGAAGGATAAAAAGAAAGGGAAGACTTCCTGCGGATGCGGCTGCTCAGGATGCGCCATGCGCGATACCTGCCACAGCCATCCGTCACAGGAACAGAAATAATATGATGCGACCAGGCAAATATGTGAAGATCTTATGTGTGCTCTCGGCAGGAATGCTGATGAGCACACCTTTCTCTGCGTGCTCTTCCAGCACGATGAAACCGGAGAACATCGCGAAGCCGCCGACGGTGGCTACGGATGCGAACGGAAACAGGATCTCCGGCAATAATGCCTGGGGAAACGAGCCGGATGATCTGACAGACGCGGCAAGGACTCTCCGCCAGTATGACATGGCGATGTTCGTCGGCGCGTCCGATATCCTGAATGCTTACTATACTTACGACGATCCGAAAGCTTATTACACGGAGTGGCCGTCGGACGGTCTGAAATTCCCGACGAAGGCCGATTATGACGGGGCGGCCGACACGTATGCCATGCTGGCAAAGGAGATCGGTTCGCTCGATCCTTCGCAGCTGACGGAAGCGCAGAACCGCGCGGTCAAGGATATGTGTTTCGACTTCGAAAATAAGGCGGAGCTCTACAAACATTTCTACTACATCCCGCAGCTCAATCCGATGGGCGGTAAACAGATCGTATATCCGATGCTGATCTCACTTATCCCGTTTGAAAGTGAAGATGATGTAGAGCGTTATTTCACGATCCTCGAGGATGTTAAGGACTTCTTCACGCTGGCGTATGAAGTGGAGAAGGCCAGAAGTGATATGGGACTCGGATGGAACGATGAGAGCATCGACCGCATTATCCAGGACTGCATCAAGATGCAGAAGGACCACGACACGAACTTCATGAGGACCTCCTTTGAAGAACGTATTGATAACCTGGATATCTCGGAAAGCAGAAAGAAAGAGCTGCGCCAGAAAAATCTGGAACTGCTGGATCTTTACTACTATCCGGCGATGGAGATGCTGATCGAAAAGCTTCCGGAACTCAAGGGTAAGTGCAACGATAAGACCTTCCTCGCGGCAACCGACGAAGGCAAGGCCTACTATGAGGCGCTCTTCCGCAGCAAGACCGGCGTCGACATGTCGGTAGAAGAATGCACGGAACTCCTGCAGCAGAAGATCGATGAGATCTACGATGAATATATGCCGCAGTGGAAGAAGAAGGGAAGCTACTTCGCTTTCGGTGACCTGGATTTTGACCAGGCGACGGAATGGTGCAGGCGCTTCACGGAAGAAAACCTTCCGGAGGTCTCGGACCACGATGTGGAAGTCTATGAGATCCCCAGACAGCTCTATGACTCGATCCAGCCGGCAAGATACTATCCTTCGCCGATCGATAACTTCACACAGCATACTGTCTGGCTCAACGTCGCGATGCTGGATGACCCGAACTACGATATGTTCACGCTGGTCTCCCATGAGATGTACCCGGGGCACCTCTATCAGCACCAGTATCAGGCAGAGAATCTGGAAAGCAGATATCAGGTGTTTGCTATGTCTGAGCCTTATGCGGAAGGCTGGGCACAGTATTCCGAGAAGCTTATGCTCTCCTATGCGCCTTTCGACCGTGAACAGGCAGATCTGTCCCTGACGGCTTCGTTCCTTTATTCCACATTCATTGCCGCCCGTCTGAGTATCGGCGTGGAATATGAGGGCTGGGACTACGAAGACTGTAAGACATACGTCATGCACTACGGTCAGACAGAGTCAGTCGTTGACGAGTACTGGAAAAGGATCACGGCGGAGCAGGCATATTCGCTCGAATACGCATTCGGACTGATCTTTACCGCGGAGATCCTGGATGGTTCTATCGCGGAACTCGACGGCATCTGCACGAAAGAAGAGGTCATCAAGGTTTATCTCGATCTCGGATGTGCTCCGTTTGAAGTCCTGAAAGAGGACATGAAAGCCTTCGTCGAGAGCAAAAAGAATTGACCTTCTTTCACGTAATACCCATGCAATAGTCCGCCTTCATGTGAAGATCCGAAAATGCTTCTAAACACGGGACTTGCCGTAGCTTGAAACGGCATCGTCCCGATTTTGTCATGAAAATGTAGCAAAAAGAGCCTCCGAAACACTTGTATGAAAAGACATTATGATATAATTAAACTGAAGTAATGGGGAAGTACCCAAAATTTGGAGGCCTAAGCTATGGCAAAGCAGACTCGTCTGGCAACAACACTTACAGCGAGATATTTTCCTACCGCAGAACTTACAGATGCTTTTTATATGGACGGCCGGGTGACCAGCAAGTCAGTCGCACGCTCCGCAGATCTTACTAACGACAAAGAGGACAGAGGTTTTTTCTTCTCTGTATTCTCCCATCAGACCAATCCTGACCAGGATCCTAACGCGCTTCCGCCGTATGAGCCGATCCTCCGCCGTCTCGGTACTGAACTGAAGACCGGACGCCGTTCTCTGGACGATTCGATCGGTGAGATGGTCAATACCGCCGTATCGATCACCGGCAAGATGAAGATCCAGCAGGGCAATAACCGTGCTCCGTTCTTCGCAGGCGTTATGGTCAAGGACGGTGAAGCATTTGCTTCTACTATCGGCAAAGGTCTGGCTTTCCTTTATCGTGATGACACTCTCTACCCGATGACAGCTACGGATATCCGTATCGACGCGATCAACACCGCACGCCAGAAGGTAGACAATTTCTATAACTTCTGTGCGACCAAG
Organism: Mageeibacillus sp. UBA1193; assembly: GCA_002310155.1. Taxonomy (GTDB): domain Bacteria; phylum Bacillota; class Clostridia; order Saccharofermentanales; family Saccharofermentanaceae; genus Scatonaster. Next base: position 24,563 of record DBYF01000054.1, read on the forward strand.
ACCGCACCGGCGCTGTGCTCCAACATCGCCCAGCTCAAGCTCGATGACTGCATCATCCTCTGTAACCGTGAGGTTTATGAGGCTCTGGGTCAGCAGGAGCTCCTCCGTATCCTCTACGATGCCGAGGACCAGAGCGATGCCGCAAGTGTAGTTATCACAGAAGCAGCTGCGAAGCTCCCGGGCGTTCCGCTGCAGTTCATGATCTCTTTCGTTGAGGACATCACTTCCAGTGAGAGAGGCGGCTTCTTCGGATTCGGCAGAAAGAAGAAGAAGGTCGTAGAAGAAGTCGAGGACGACGATGAGTACAACGTAGCTCCGCCGGTACCGCTCGAGTCTCCGAAGAAGAAGGAAGCTCCGGTATCTAAGGACGCGATGCTCTTCGGTGACATTCCGGCAACGGAGAAGTCTCCTGAGGCAAAAGCACTGGAAGCTACCCAGTTTAATCCGCCGGCAGGTTCCGCGGCTGACGCGATCGCGTCTCTCGGTGCGGAGACTGCATCGAAGACCGCTGCAACTGCTGCAGCAGGCACAGTAGCCGCTGCTTCTACCAGCGCACTCGTAGATAAGGCGATCAATACTCCGGTTCCGGAGCCGACACTGTCGTTCGGTGATATCTCCGACCTGATGAAGGATGACAGCTCTGCCGCTGACACGGCAGGGAAGAAGGCCGAGACCGAAGAGAAGCCGGCTGAATCTGACAATATGGAAGCGACGAAGGTCGTTCCGTTTGTGAATAGTTTCGACAAGGCAGCCGCTGAGCTCGATGCGAAGATCTCAGATACCGCATCTTCCGCTCCGGCAGAGGGCAATCCGTTCGTAACGGCACAGGCGGCTTCCGCTGAGCCGGTCAAGAAGGATGAGCCGTTCGTTGCCGTAAAGAACGAGGACAATCCGTTCTTCAAGGCAGCTGTCAAGGCACAGCAGCCGGAAACTCCTGCCGATAAGGCTGAGACATCCGGTGAGGCAGCATCTGCTGCAGAGTCTGTGGTATCGGAGGCGAAGGACGCTTCTGAGGTATCGTTTGAAGTAGGTGGAGCTGAAAAGACCGATGC
>DBYF01000054.1:25662-30055 GCA_002310155.1 Mageeibacillus sp. UBA1193
GCCGCCAACCAGAACGTGGCAGGAACTGAACAGATCTCCGAAGGATCTTCTTCGGCATCTGTTGCGGAAACAGACGAGGACGCCCCGCTTGTTTTCGAAGCGGAAGACGAGGTGAAAAAGCCTATGAACGACGAGCCCGAGTATTCTAACGATCCAAAAGAATTCGACGAAACACCGCTTTTCTTCGGAGATGCAGAGACTTCTTCTGAGGACCAGTACGAGACCCACGATTCTTATCCGTCAGATTACGAAGCGGATGCAGAACCGGCAGGCGACAGTGAGTTCGTGATCCCGTTCGCATCGAATGACGCTCCGGCGAATGCGACGGCTACCGCAGACGATGTTCCGCAGATGCCGCTTTACGAAGCACCGAGCTACGTTCCGCCGACGTACCCGACCAACAGTGATACTCCGGTCGGTTATGAGGATACAGGCGTTTATGCACGCGGTTCCTATACTGTTGATGAGGATGAGGCTTCTCCGATCGCATCTCAGTTCGTCCAGCCCCGTCCGGAAGCCACACCGGTTTCTCCGTTCGTTAACGTAGGCGCAGATCCGTATGGTGCAGATCCTGCATATGTTAACCCGGCATACGATGAGCCGACACAGGAGATGCCTGCAGTAAGTGAAGCAGATTATGATCCATATGCTGCCGGCGATTCCGTACAGGATGCAGAACCTCAGTATGATTTCGATAATCCGCCGCCGTCTGTGGCAGATCTCTTTGACGTAACACCGTCCGCAGCTCCGGTCGAGCCGGCAGCCTCTTCGATTCCAGCTTATATGCAGCAGGGTGAGGCTGTCCGTCCGGGTTCCGTTCCGGGTGTGACAAAGCGTCCGTCCCAGCCACAGCGTCCGGGTAACCGTCCGAACACGCAGCCGACCAGAAGAAGACCGGATACAATCGATGACGGCTTCGACAGTGAAGACGACGGACAGGCCGGAACATTCCTGCCGTATGTACTGGCAGCAGTTTCCCTGATCTGCCTGATCATCATCATCGTTCTGATCGCGAAGTCCTGCGGCAGCAGCAAGAAGTCTGAACCTGAAGATACTTCTTCCGATGTATCTATCTCGGATGTAAGCGGCGAGGTGACTGATACGACACCGTCCGAGTCAGAGACGACTCCGCCTGCGACAGAGACAACATCTGCTACAGATCCGATCGGTATCTACACCTTCTCTGATACGACAGGATGCCGCACATGGTGGGATCTCTTCCACTACGTATACGGCCTCGACATCGAATCTGAGAACGATCCGCTTGTCACAACGCTCAAGACTTACAATAACCTTGATGCTTCCTATCAGCCGAAGGCCGGAGAATCCGTGAAGCTCCCGCCGCCGTCCATGTTCCCGCCGAAAACGGTATAAGGGACATTGATCCAAAGGTAATGAAGGGCTGTCTCACATGAGATGGCCCTTTTCTTTTGCCTGCGGAGGTGGAGGGCCGCGCCGAATAAAAATCATTTCCCGATACTAACTGTCATTTTGTGTGCAAAGTGCCCTTGAAAAGGACTTTTTTTGATAATTTGCCGAAAATGAAAATGACAGTGCTTTTTGACTAGAAAAATCGATTAATTGCGACTACAATAGTACGGTATGTAATTATGTAATATTGGATTTACATGGAGGGATTATCATGAGTACGCACAAGAAGCTTTTCATTCCGGGTCCGGTTGAAGTCCGCGATGAAGTTCTGGAAAAGATGGCTACGCCGATGATCGGCCACCGTACCAAAGATGCATCTGCTCTGCAGCAGGGAATTTCCGAGAAACTGCAGAAGGTCATGGGTACGAAGAACACTATCATTCTTTCCACCTCATCAGGAAGCGGTCTGATGGAAGGCGCCGTACGATGTTTCACTGCCAAGAAGGCAGCGATCTTCTCCATCGGAGCATTTGGTGAGCGCTGGTATAAGATGGCTACATCCAATGGTGTTCCGGCAGATATTTTCCGTTCTGAATTAGGACAGATCACAACACCTGAGATGGTTGACGAGGCTCTCTCCACAGGCGAGTACGACATGATCACCATCACACACAACGAGACATCCACAGGTATCCACAATCCTGTCGGTAAGATCCATGAGGTTCTTAAGGCGAAGTATCCGGATGTTATCCTCTGCGTGGACACCGTAAGTTCCATGGGCGGTGACTTCATTCCGGTAGACGAGTGGGGCATCGACGTTTGCATCACTTCTACACAGAAGTGCCTCGGACTTCCTCCGGGAATGTCCATCGCATCGGTTTCCGACCGTGCGCTCGAGAAGGCGAAGACGATCCCGAACCGTGGACTTTACTTCGACTATGTTGAACTGGCTAAGTTCGTTCACGAGAAGCCGTTCCAGTATCCGTCCACACCGTCTGAGTCTCACATGTTCGCTCTGGACTACCAGCTCGACTGCATCCTTGCTGAGGGTGTCGAGAACCGCTACAAGAGACACTGCGAGATGGCTGAGCTCGTTCGTGACTGGGCAAGAAAGAATGCGGAGCTTTACTCCGATCCGGATAACCTGTCCGTCACAGTTACATGTATCAAGAACACACTGGGCATTCCGTTCGCGGAGATCAACAAGAAGATGGGCGAGAGAGGATATCTCCTGTCCGGTGGTTACGGTGCCCTGAAGGAAACTACATTCCGTATCGCTCATATGGCGGATACGACCATTGATGAGATCAAGGCTATGCTGAAGGATCTCGACGAAGTTATTGCTGAGCTCAAGGCTCAGAACGCATAAGTTAGGGAGGAACACGAACATGAAGATTTTAGTTGCAGAAAAGATCGCGGCAGATGCTATCCAGTATCTGAAGGACGAAGGTTTTGAAGTAGATGAGAGACTGGGCTGCTCCCAGGATGAGATCAAGGGTTTCATCGGTGATTACGATGCGCTCATCGTCCGTTCCGTAACTCAGGTAAATAAAGACCTCCTCGCAAATGCGAAGAACCTTAAGGTCGTCGGCCGTGCCGGTAACGGTATCGACAACATCGACGTTGCAGCCTGCACAGAGAAGGGCATCATCGCGGTAAATACTCCGGAAGCGAACATCATGGCAGCCGGTGAGCTCGCGGTAGCACACGCTTTCTCCATCTTCAGAAATCTCTGCCACGCAAACGAGGCAGCTCATAACGACGATTTCCGTCGTGCACAGATGATCGGTAACGAGCTCGAGGGCAAGACTGCAGGTATCATCGGTCTCGGCCGTATCGGTTCCATCGTAGCCAGAAAGCTCAAGGGCATCGGTATGACAGTTGTTGCTTACGACCCGTACATCACACAGGAGAAGTTCGACACAGTAGGCGTTAAGCGCTGTGCAAAGCTCGAGGATCTCCTCGCTGTTGCTGACCTCATCACATTCCACACACCGAAGAACAAGGAAACCGTCGGCATGGTCGGCGCGGATGAACTGGCTAAGTGCAAGAAGGGCGTACGTATCGTAAACGCTGCACGTGGTGGTCTCGTAAATGAGGCTGCTCTCTACGAAGCACTGAAGTCCGGTCAGGTAGCCGCTGCTGCGATCGACGTATTCGATAAGGAGCCTTCTTACGATAAGGCACCGGGCGAGCAGCAGTACCAGAACCCGCTTCTGACTCTGCCGAACTGCGTAGTTACACCTCACCTCGGTGCATCCACACAGGAAGCTAACCATAACGTAGGTTCCGCAGTTACTTCTCTCGTGGCAAAAGCACTTCGCGGCGAACTCGTTGCTGCGATCAACATGCCTTCTTTCAGCGGCGATATGGCGGCGATCCGTCCGTACGCTGACCTCGCTGAGAAGCTCGGTAAGATCTACTATCAGGCTGAAGAAACACCGGTCAAGAAGATCGAGGTCGAATTCAGAGGCGCTCTCGCTGAGCAAGAGACAGGCATCCTGACACTCTCTGTTCTGAAGGGCTTCCTCTCCGCTCATTCCGACGGACGCGTAAGCTTCGTTAACGTACGTCAGGGCGTTGAGGCTCACGGCATCGAAGTTGTCGAGAGCAAGAGCGCACAGTGCGAGCGTTACACCAGCATGATCGTTGTTAACTTCGTAACAGAAGAAGGCCGTGAACTTTCCGTTTCCGGTACGATCGTCGGTGACGACACAGAAGTTCTCGTAAGCTTCTTCGGTTATCAGGCAGACTTCGCTCTGGCTCCGATCGTTATCGCAATGCAGAACGAAGACAAGCCGGGAATCATCGGTAAGATCGCAACTAAGATCGGTGATCACAACATCAACATCAACAGCATGCACTGGGGTGTTAAGCCGGGTTCCACAAAGGCCCAGTCCTTCCTCGGTGTCAGCGAAGAACTCGGTGAGGATGTTCTCGCTGAGCTCCGCGCGATCGATGGTGTACTCCGTGTTACACAGCTTTTCTTCTAATAGATAAGTCTTCGGGCACGAGTGCTTTT
>DBYF01000129.1 GCA_002310155.1 Mageeibacillus sp. UBA1193
TTGCCGCAGGTAACAAAGAGTATGATGAGTATAAGGCAGATATCCGAAGAAAAGGCCAGGAGGTCATCGAAGATCTCGCGAGAACCGGTCAGAAGGGTATCGTTCTTTCCGGCCGTCCGTATCACACAGACCCGGAGATCCATCACGGTATCCCGGAGATGATCAATTCGCTTGGTCTTGCGGTTCTCAGTGAGGACAGCGTTGCTGTTCCTGGAAGACTTGAGCGCCCGATCCGTGTCGTTGACCAGTGGATGTACCACACACGTCTTTACGAAGCAGCGGCTTATGTTGCGACGAACGATAACCTTGAGCTTGTCCAGCTTACATCTTTCGGCTGCGGCCTTGATGCTGTAACTTCCGATCAGGTGCAGGAGATCCTGGAATCCCAGGGTAAACTCTATACTCTTCTGAAGATCGATGAGGTCAGCAACCTCGGTGCGGCACGTATCCGTATGCGTTCTCTTAAGGTTGCGATGGATGAGCGTGAAGCAGCGAGAAAAGACGGTACGATGCCGAAGCGTGAGAAGAAGTCCTACACGATCAAGCGTGTTCCGTTTACTGAGGAGCACAAGAAGCGTCATACGATCCTCGCGCCGCAGATGGCGCCGATCGAATTCGAGTTTGTCGAGGCTGTTTTCCATAACCACGGCTATAAGCTGAAGGTCTTGAAGGAAGCGACTCAGGCAGATATCGAGTGCGGTCTGCGTTTTGTAAATAACGATGCATGTTTCCCGACAGTTATTGTTGTCGGTCAGATGATCAACGCGATCCTTTCCGGAGAAGTTGACCGTGATAACACAACGGTACTGATCACCCAGACCGGTGGCGGTTGCCGTGCGACGAACTATGTTGCTTTCTTGAGAAAAGCACTTCGCGAAGCTGGTTACGGTGATATTCCGGTTATCGCTCTTTCTGTACAGCAGTTCGAAAAGAACCCTGGCTTCAAGCCGACACTTCCTTTCATCAACAGCGCGCTCCGTGCGATCTGCTATGGTGATATGCTGCAGACACTACTCCTGCGTGTCCGTCCGTATGAGAAGGTCAAGGGTTCCGCTAACGCGCTTTATCAGTTCTGGAACCGCTGCGGTAAGCTCTTCTTCAATCCGAAGGAGAAGTTTGAAGATATCACGACCGAGTACATCATGGCAGAGGCCTGCAAGAACGCGCCTCTTACAGATGAAGAGAAGAAGGCCGTTGAGGATCTTCTTAAGGAACTTCACTGCTCTAAGGTCGGACGTCCTTCGTCCTATAAGCGCATGATCGACGCGACGATCGATACTTTCGATAAGTTCCCGATGCTCGATATCCCGAGAAAGCCGCGTGTCGGTCTCGTCGGTGAGATCCTCGTCAAGTTCCAGCCGGATGCGAATAACCATGCGGTTGATGTTGTTGAACAGGAAGGCTGTGAAGCAGTTGTTCCAGGCCTTCTGGACTTCTTCCTGTATTGCACGATGGGACCTGTATGGCAGGCAGAACATCTCGGCCGCAGTAAGAAGAAAGCATGGCTTTCCAACCGTGGTATCGATCTTCTCCAGGCATATAGAAGCCATATCATCAAGAGGATGGAGGCCACCGGTAAGTTCCAGCTTCCGCAGAGCATCCGTCATATGGCGAAGAAAGCGGAGAATGTCCTTTCCTGTGGTAATAACAATGGTGAGGGATGGTTCCTGACCGCCGAGATGATCGAGCTGATCGAGAGCGGCGTTCCGAACATCATCTGCGCGCAGCCGTTTGCGTGCCTTCCGAACCACGTTACCGGTAAGGGTATGATCAAGGAGCTCCGCCGTCAGTATCCTGAGTCGAACATCATTCCGATCGACTACGATCCGGGTGCCTCTGAAGCGAACCAGCTGAACCGTATCAAACTTATGGTCAGCACCGCGCATTACCGTGAGGAAATGAAGCGTCAGGAAGAAGAAAAGAAGAATTCATAACGTTAGGGAGATACCTCTATGTCGGATGCCAAACGATTACTTCTGGTAGATGGAAACAGTATCATCAACCGTTCCTACTATGCGACAGCAGGACGGAATAATCTGACGGCACCGGACGGTACCCCTACGGGCGCAGTCAATATCTATCTCAACACTCTGGCGAAGTATATCTTTGAGGTGGAGCCTACGCATACGTGCACGCTTTTCGATCTTAAAGCACCGACTTTCCGTCATAAGGCGTATTCCGAGTATAAGGGCACACGTAAGGGCATGCCGGACGATCTGGCGGCTCAGATGCCAGTCCTTAAGGAAGTTCTTGACGCGATGGGATTCCCGCGTTATGAGCAGGAAGGGCTTGAGGCCGATGACCTGATCGGAACTCTTAAGACTATGGGTGTAAATGCCGGTTTTGAGATCTTTATCCTCTCGGGTGATAAGGACGATTTCCAGCTGATCGATGAACATACGAAGGTCATCATGCCGGTCACCAAGAAAGACGGTTCCGGCACGGATTACTACGATGAAGCGCTTTTTCAGGAGAGATACGGTATCCCGACAAGTGATTTTGTTACGGCAAAAGCACTCATGGGCGACAGTTCCGATAACATCCCGGGTGTTAAAGGCATCGGTGAAAAGGGCGCGATGGATCTTGTCCGTAAGTACAAGACTCTCGATGGCCTGTATGAGCATCTTTCCGAATTAAGCCCGAAGCTTCGCGAGAAACTCGAAACAGATAAAGATAATGCATATATGTCCCTCATGCTCAGTAAAATCGTGACTGATGCGGAGATCGGTATCACTCTGGATGAACTCGAGAGAAAGCCGCTGGATAATGCTTCTACGGCAGCCTGCTTCTATAAGTACGGTTTTCGTGCGCAGATGAAAAAGTGGAATATCGATGATGCTGCTGTTGCCGAAGCGACACCTGTTGTCGAAGAAACAGAGGAAGAAGCAAACTATCCGAAGCTTTCCGGTAAACGTCCGTCGATCATTATGAATGCGGATACTGCATCTGCCATAAAGACGATCCTTTCGAAAGGATCGGAAGGACAGCCTGTGGCTATTGATATGATCGATCAGAATGGCCCGGTAATGGGCGTTTCTGCCGCACCGGATGAAGTGTATGTCTTTACTTCCATCGAAGCTGTAAATGTCGTTCTGAGTGCTTTTTCCAAGGAAGGTATGGGAACATCCAAGGATAACGCACCTGTCGTATACAGCGCAAAGAATCACTTTAAGATCATGGAAGATGGTCTCCCGTTTGACCACGTCTTCGATGTGGAGATCGCCGGATATGTTCTTAATCAGATCGAGGGCGCGGAACCTTCCTTCGAGATGCTGATCGAACATGGTACGAAGAGACCGTTCCCGATCCTGGAAGGCTACGGAGAAGCTAAGGACGACACGAAGAATAAGAACCGTCAGCAGGATCTTTTCTCATTGATCGATGGTGTTTCTGAGACGAATAAAGAGATCACAGAGGACGATGTTCTTGATTTCGCTTACCGCGTACTTCTTACGCGCTGGCTGTCTTTCTACCAGAAGGCAGACGTCGAGAAGCAGGGAATCGATAAGCTGATCTATGAGATCGAGATGCCGCTCGTTATGGTCCTTGACCGCATGGAGAGACGTGGCGTTCTGGTCGATGTCAATAAGATCGACGAGCTCCATAAAGAGTTTGACGGTAAGGTCAGAGAACTGGAAAAACAGATCCACGAGCTGGCAGGAGAAGAGTTTACTATCCTTTCCCCGAAACAGCTGGGAAAAGTGCTTTTCGATAAGCTCGGACTTCCGTCCGGAAAGAAACTTGCCAGCGGCGGTTATTCCACGAATTCTGAGGAGCTGGAGAGGATCCGCGACAAGCATCCGATCGTCAATAAGATCCTTGAATACCGTCAGATCCAGAAACTCGATTCGACCTTCGTTATGGGCCTGAAGAAGAGTATTTCCGAGAAGGACGGACGTGTACATACGACGTTCAGCCAGGCCATGACGAATACCGGAAGACTGTCTTCGTCGGATCCGAACCTGCAGAATATCCCGATCCGTACAGATCTCGGCTCGCTGATCCGTCAGACATTTGTGGCGAAGGACGGTTATGTCCTGATCGATGCCGACTATTCGCAGATCGAACTGCGTCTTCTTGCGGCAATCTCCCATGACGAGGAGATGATCGCGGCATTTAAAGAAGGCAGAGATATTCATACAAAGACGGCATGCGGTATCTTCGGTGTTCCGCCGGAGATGATCGACGCAGGTATGCGTTCCGCCGCAAAGCGCGTCAACTTCAGTATCGTGTATGGAGTCAGTGATTACGGACTGTCCCAGGACCTCGGCATCAGCGTTTACGAAGCGAAGAGATATATCGAAGAGTATTACCGTCAGTTCCCGACGATCAAGCCGTGCCTCGATGGCTTTAAGCAGGAAGGTAAGGAGAAGGGCTATGTTTCGACGCTCTTCGGAAGAAGAAGGATCCTGAAGGAACTGACATCCGCGAACTATAACATCAGAAGTTTTGGAGAGCGTGCTGCGATGAACACGCCGATCCAGGGTACTGCGGCGGATATTATCAAGCTGGCGATGAACCGTGCGGAGCAGGCGCTCCGTGACAAGGGATTCGACGCGCAGTTGATCCTTCAGGTGCACGACGAACTGATCGTGGAAGCCAGAGAGGATATCGCGGAAGAAGCGGCGAAAGTGCTTTCCGAGGCGATGGAAAAAGTCATCGAACTTGATGTACCGCTCATCGCAGAAGCAAGGACAGGAAAAACGTGGGCAGAAGCTCACTGACATAAGTGGAGGAAGAAGATGTTTGTTTTAGGTGTAACAGGTGGTATCGGAACCGGGAAAAGCACTGTTTCCGGATACTTCAGAGATAAAGGGATCGAAGTTCTGGATGCTGACGAGATCTCCAGAAAAGTCACGGACGTGAGAGGTGTCGCACTTCCTGAGATTGCCGAGCTTTTCGGACCGCGCGCGATTACGGATAACGGCGCGCTGAACCGTAAATATGTAGCTTCTCTGGTGTTCAATGAAAAGAAGAAACTCGATAAACTCTCTGCAATCGTTCATCACTATGTACTGATTACGATCGGCGAAGAGATCGCCAAGGCCGCGGAGCGAAAGGTCAAACTCATCGTTCTGGATGTTCCGATCCCGGTAAAACGCGGTTTCGTGGATGTCTGCAACCAGATCCTTGTCGTCAGCAGCAGAGATGATATCCGTCTCGACAGACTGGTCAAACGCGGTATGGACAGGGATGATGCCAGAAAGAGAATGGCGATGCAGATGACACGTGAAGAGTACGAGGAACTTGCGGACCGCGTTCTAGTCAATGACGGAACGCTTGAAGAACTCTATGAGCAGATTGACAAGTATGTTAAAGAAGAACTGAATGAACGGGGTATCCGTATATGACCGCAGGAATCATCATCTCCTCGTTTTTCCTGCTTTTCGCGGTGGCCGTTACCTTGATCTTCTTTGTGGGATTAAGATCTAAACCTTATGCGAAGTTTGCAGGTGCGTCGACGGCTGTTTACGCGTCCGCATGCCTTATGATCCTGATGATCGCGATCTTTAAGAAAGATCTTCCGATCCTTTTCTTTATTCTCGCAAATAGCCTGGCAACGATGGTATGTGCCATGATCACGGCCATGATGCTCGTGTTACTTATAAAGACAACTCCAGTGGAGACAAAACCGAAAGAAGATGAAGGCATAAAAGACAAGACAGAGTAAAGGATAATCGCTATGGGAATGGGTGGTCCGGGCCCGATGAGAATGGGGCCGCGTGGTTTTCTGACAGAAGAAGAAAAGAAGAATAAGCCGAAGGTAGATAAGAAGCTTCTGAAGCGTATCGCGTCGTATATGAAGCCATACAGGCTCCAGTTCGCACTCGTTATCTTCTCGATCTTATTGTCCGCGGTAGTCGGACTTTTCCCGTCGATCATCACAGGTATGATCGTTGATAAAGCCCTTCTCGGTGACGATATGGGACTCCTGATCAAACTCCTGCTTGCAGCCTTTGCCGCATTGACCGTATCGCAGGTCATCAGCGTCGTCGAAAGCTATATCAATGCGTGGATCTCGCAGCGGATCATCTTCGACATGAAGAATGAGATGTACAGACACCTTCAGTGGATGCCTCACAGCTTCTTTACTACGGAGAAGCAGGGCGATATCATCACGAGAATGAATACGGATATCTCCGGTGTAAGCTCTGTTATTTCCAACACTCTTTCGAGCTGCGTTAACAATTTCGCGACCGTTATTACGACATTGATCGCGCTCTTTACTATGAGTATCCCGCTGGCGCTCGTCGGTATCATGATCATTCCGCTTCTTATCCTTCCGACCCGAAATGTCGGCCAGAACCGTTATAAGCTCCTGACGAAGACGCAGGAAAAGAATGACGAACTCAACCAGGTCATCAATGAGACTCTCTCTGTTTCGGGTTCCATGCTCGTCAAACTCTTTACCCGTGAGGAAAAAGAATACGAGAACTTCGTTGAGGTCAACGAGCAAGTGACCAAGCTCTCCCTCAAGGAGCAGAGAAGCGGTAAGTGGTTCCGCGTCATGATGGGGATGTTCACCCAGGTCGGCCCGCTCCTGATCTACTTTGCCGGCGGTGTCTGTCTGATCAAAAAGTACGATACGAACCTGACTGTCGGTGTCGTTACCGCTACAGTCGCCCTGATCAACCGCCTGTACCGTCCGGTAGAATCTCTCATGAATCTGGGTGTAGACTTTACCAGATCACTCGCTCTGTTCACACGTATCTTCGATTACTTCGACAGAGAGAACCCGCTTGTGTCGCCTGAAAATGGTGTGAAGCCGGATGTCACGAACAAGGATATCGTGTACGATCACGTACGTTTCTCCTATACTCCGGAAAAAGAACTTCTGACGGATGTTTCGTTCACCGTTCCGGGTGGCAAGATGTACGCTATCGTCGGACCTTCCGGTTCGGGTAAGTCTACTGTAGTTAACTTTATCCCGCGTCTTTACGATGTGGAGGAAGGAAGTGTAAAGATCGCAGGTGAAGATGTAAGAGACTTTGATCTTACGTATCTCCGCCAGCAGATCGGCGTGGTGACGCAGGATACGTACCTCTTTAACGGAACCATCAAAGAAAACCTTCTTTATGCGAAAGACGATGCTACCGATGAAGAGATCGAAAAAGCATGTAAGATCGCGAGTATCCATGACTTTATCGTCAAACAGCCGGATGGCTATAACACCATGGTCGGTAACCGGGGTCTCAAGCTTTCCGGTGGTGAGAAGCAGCGTCTGAGCATCGCAAGAGTTATTCTTAAGGATCCGAAGATCCTGATCCTTGACGAGGCAACGAGTGCACTCGATTCCATCTCGGAGAACGCGATCTCCGAGGCGCTTGAAGTGCTCATGCAGAACCGCACATCGATCGTTATCGCGCACAGACTGTCGACCATCATGAAGGCCGAAAAGATCGTAGTCATCGCGGATGGTCAGGTTGCTGAGCTTGGTACGCATCAGGAGCTCCTTGAAAAGAACGGTATCTATAGAGATCTCTATGAGACTCAGTTCAGACAGGTCCTGGATATGCAGGGCCTCGAAGAAAAAGAGCTCGAGTGGGAAGGGAAGAACATGGTCCAGAACGATGTCTACTGATGACGTTACGCGAAGGAGGACGATATGCAGTTTCAGAACAAAGTAGCCGTAGTCACAGGCGGCGCGCAGGGGATCGGAAAGGCCATTGCGAGTGCTTTTCGCTCGGAAGGTGCCACTGTATACGTGATCGACATCCAGCAAGGTGACTGGTTCGTCGGAGACGTCAGCAGTAAAGAAGATCTCGAGAGCTTTGTAAAGTATGTAATCGATCAGGAGGGGCACGTCGATTATCTGATCAACAATGCGCTTCCGAAGATGAAAGGTATCAATGAGTGCACTTTTGAAGAGTTTCAGAATGCTCTGACAGTCGGCGTAACAGCGCCGTTCTATCTGACAAAACTTTTCATGCCATATTTCTCGGAAGGCGCAAGTGTGATCAACATCGCTTCTTCACGTGACCGGATGAGCCAGCCACAGACAGAGAGTTATACTGCAGCCAAAGGTGGTATCTCGGCGCTTACTCATGCTCTGGCAGTTAGCCTTGCAGGAAAGGTCCGGGTAAACAGTATTTCTCCCGGATGGATCGATACGACAGGTTCAGAAATCACTGGTCCTGACGCGACACAGCAGCTCGTGGGACGAGTCGGAAAACCGGCAGATATTGCCGAAATGGCGCTGTTCCTGTGTTCAGAGAAAGCAGGATTCATTACCGGCGAAAACATCTGTATCGATGGTGGAATGACGAAGCTGATGATCTATCACGGCGAGCATGGATGGACGTATGATGATAAATGAAGCAGCCGTGCTTTTGTGGTAGTATAGGTACTTGAATAGTCATCGAACTGACGAAATGAGGTAAATCTTAATGGACAATATGGGAATCTTTCTTCCGGTCATGGTACTTGTATCCTTTGCTTGGATCACTCCTTTCCTGGCTTTTGGTTTAAAGAAGAAAAGTAAAAAGGCTTTTAAGCTGACTTTAATCAATGGAGCTGCTTTTTCAGCGTTGTCACTGGTGCTTGTTATCTTCGCGGTTATCTTTAAGGGTGAGCCCCTGATCGTTTTTGCTGGTGCAAGTATGGCGCTCCTGATGCCGCATCTCATACTGACATTTAAGATTTTCGATGTGGCCAATCAATCACGCTACTGAAAAAAGAAAAGGCGCCGTTTGAATGCGGCGCCTTTTTTGTTTGTGTCAATTATCTGATTATACGTTGAAACGGAAGAGAACAACGTCTCCATCCTTCATGACGTATTCCTTACCTTCGGATCTTACCAGACCCTTTTCCTTAGCAGCTGTATAAGTTCCGCATGCCATCAGGTCATCGAAGGCGACAACTTCGGCACGGATGAATCCACGCTCGAAATCCGAGTGGATCTTACCGGCGGCCTGAGGTGCCTTAGTTCCGTTCTTGATCGTCCAGGCACGAACTTCCTGCGGGCCGGCTGTCAGGTAGGAGATGAGGCCTAAGAGCTTGTAGCTGGCCTGGATCATCTTATCAAGACCCGACTGTGTAAGACCAAGTTCCTCGAGGAACATTGCCTTTTCTTCCGGATCGAGCATAGCGATCTCTTCTTCGATCTTCGCAGAGATGACGACACATTCTTCGCCGGAACGTGCAGCGATCTCCTGAACTGTCTTTACATATTCGATGTCCGGATTGGAGATATCACTCTCAGCGATGTTTGCAACATAGAGAACAGGCTTAAGGGAGAGAAGAGCGAGATCCTTTACGAATTCCATCTCTTCCTCGTCGAAAGTGAGGGAACGTGCCGGCTTTTCTTCTTCGAGAGTCTTTGCGATTCTCTCATAGCAGTCGAGTTCAGCCTGGAACTTCTTGTCGCCGCCCTTCATCATCTTTCTGACCTTGTCGAGACGACGGTCCATATATTCCATGTCAGAGAGGATCAGTTCGAGTTCGATGGTTTCCACGTCACGCTTCGGATTAGCGCCACCGTCAACGTGTACAACGTTGGAGTCGTCAAAGCAGCGTACAACATGTACGATCGCATCTACTTCACGGATGTTAGCCAGGAACTTGTTGCCAAGACCTTCGCCCTTACTTGCACCGCGGACAAGACCTGCGATATCAACAAATTCGATTACTGCCGGAGTGTATTTCTCCGGGTTATACATCTTAGCAAGCTCGTCCAGACGGCTGTCCGGTACGGAAACGACACCGACGTTCGGTTCGATCGTGCAGAAAGGATAGTTAGCGGACTCTGCTCCGGCCTTAGTGATTGCGTTAAAAAGTGTGCTTTTGCCGACGTTTGGCAAACCAACGATACCCAGTTTCATGAAATGACCTCATCTCTATATATTAGATTTATATATCAACAACGCCATATTATAGCACATTTCGTACTTTTGTCGTGTTTTGTCGAAAAAATCGTGAGATATGCAAAAACGAAAAGAGTACAATGACCTAAATCTTATGCGGGAGGTGCAATATGACGACGATCCCATCACGGAACGCGAGAGTGAAAACGCTTTATCTTCAGGGACTTGAAGGCATGGAAGCAGAAGTGGAAGCATCGATCTTTCCCGGGCTTCCGAGTTTCGAAGTCGTAGGCCTCGGTGACTCATCGATACGTGAGGCGAAAGAGCGAGTCCGTGCCAGTATCCGTTCCTGCGGTTTTACTTTCCCGAACCAGAGGCTTCTGGTCAATATTTCTCCCGCTTATCTGCATAAGTCCGGATCCTCTTTTGATCTGGCGATCGCCATGGCTATCCTGCTTGCGTCAGACCAGGTCAGAACTGTCCGGAAGAATATCTTCATATACGGCGAACTTTCTTTGATCGGTGAGGTCCGTGCGGTTCCCGGAAGCATTTCACGGCTGCTTTGTATTGAGAAGGAAAACGAGATTACATGTATCGTTCCCGATAAGGACCTTGATGAAGCTCATCTTCTCGGCGTTGACGCTATTGGTGTGAATTCTTTGATGGATGCCGTCTCCGTTGTTTCCAGCGGATGGGAAAGCACTGTTTCATCCTATGAAGATGTTCCTACTATGGATATACCGGATCCTCAGGTCGATATTTCCTCACTTCGCGGCCAGCCCGAAGCACTTCGGGCGATCACTCTGGCCGCAGCGGGATTCCATAATGTTCTTCTGGTCGGATCTCCCGGTACAGGTAAGTCGCTTTCCGCGCGGATCATTCAGGGTATCCTTCCGCCGCTTACAAAGAGTGAGAAGATCGAACTGCTGCGTGTAGAGAGTGCGCTTTCTGTACTGACAAAAGAAAGCATTGCATCTCGGGAAAGGCCTTTCCGGTATGTTCATCATACATGTACTCCATCCGCGATGGTTGGAGGTGGCAGAAATGCAGTACCTGGAGAGATATCACGGGCTTTGAACGGTATTCTTTTCCTCGATGAGATGCCTGAATTCTCCCCTCAGGTTCTTGATCTTCTTCGTGTTCCGATCGAGACAGGGGAGATGAAAGTCTCGAGGAATAACTCTACGAATATCTTCCCGGCAAGATTCATGCTGGTTGGCGCGATGAACCCATGCCGATGCGGTAAATGTATGGATGCTCCTTCCGAGTGTACATGTTCTCCTTCCATGATCGCTTCGTATCAGAGGAAGGTAAGTGGCGCGCTTTTGGACCGTATGGATATCTACTGCTGTTTGAGCCACATTACTGAAGAGTCTCTTCTCGAAACGATGAAGGGTGATTTCACCCCTGAAAGCCTGATGTGGCGTTCCCGTATCGAAGAAATATGGGAAAGACAGTATGAACGCTGTAAAGAGGCAGGGATCCGTCCGGTAAGAAACGGAGAGTGCAGAGAAGGAAATCTGGGTGAGATATTCCGTCTCGGTGATAAAGAGATGGGATATGCAGCGATGGTTGCCCATCGTCTTCAGTTGTCTGTGCGGGGACTTCAGAGAATGGTAAGACTCTCCCGTACGATCGCGGATATGGACGGGCAGAAGGATGTCACATGCGAGCATATCATTGAAGCGGTCTCTTTCCGCCTTCCGAAGTGGGGAGAGAAATCGGAAGTAAGAAAGGAGCCTGTACATGGAAAGCATTCGGTCAGGTGATCTTTTCTGTTCGCTTCTGATGGCAAATAAGATCATGACAGGAAACCAGATCTATAAAGTGGTCAAAGAACAGAAGCTTTCCTCGCTTCAGGAATTCTTTGAACGAAGGGAAGAACTGTTTACCGATAAGTATATGTCTCCGGATCAACTCGACGCATGGACAAAGTATATGGAAACTCCGGCGTATCAGCGATTCGACGAGTATGTCGATTATGTGAGGAAACATAATATCCGATCTGTGAATAAACTGGATGATACGTATCCTGAGTATATGATGATACTTACGAATATGCCTCTGATCATATACTACCGTGGGGATCTGTCCTTGCTGGCGAAGGATAAGACACGTGTATGTGTTGTCGGGACACGGCGCCCGTCGGCATATGGCCGTAGGGTCACACGGGACTTCTCAGGGAAACTCGCAAAGCATGACATTGTCATCGTCAGTGGTCTTGCAAGAGGAGTCGATACCAGAGCGCACGAGGCCTGCCTGGAGGCTGGCGGGAAAACGATCGCGGTTCTCCCTTGCGGGCTCGATAAGGTATATCCGCAGGAAAACAAAGAGCTTTTTGACAAGATCGAAAAGGACGGCCTTCTGATATCTGAGCTTGCTCCCGGCACAGAGCCGATCCGTCAGTATTTCCCTGCCCGTAACAGGATCCTTTCCGCTGTGTCGGACTGTGTCCTTATCACTGAGGCGGGGAAAAACAGCGGTACGCTGCATACGGCAAGCTTCGCGATCAATCAGGGGAAGGATGTCTTTGCAGTTCCGAGTATCATTTATTCGGAGACTGCTGACGGCAACCTCTCGCTTCTTAAAGATGGCGCGACGATCGCGACAGAGCCGGAAGATATCCTGACATATCTGGCAAAAGCCGTCTTTTATCGGGAACTTGAGGAGATCAAAGAAGAGTTTGACCGAAGAAAACTTGAAAGAAAGATACAAAACGATCCCGACCAGCTTACTTCAGAGGAGATCCAGCGGCTGATATACGATCAGCTGAGCTCTGGAGAGCTTTCTGCCGACGAGATCGTAAGGGAAAGCGGGCTGCCTTATCGGGCAGTGATTTTTGAACTTGGAAAAATGGAACTGGAGGGGAGAGTCGCCAAAGAACGGCAAAAATATGTTTTGACAATTCGCTTTTAATGAATTATATATAGATACTGTCAGAAAAAAACAACGGGAGCAGTACCAGGCATGAGCAAAAACTTAGTTATAGTCGAGTCTCCGGCGAAGGCCAAGACCATCGGCAGATACTTGGGAAAAGAATATAAAATCGCAGCATCCGTCGGACATATCCGCGATCTGCCTTCTTCGACGATGGGCGTTGACGTCCGTCACGATTTCCGACCGACATATATTAATATGCGCGGTAAGGAGAAAGTCATCCGTGAATTGAAGGATCTGGCGGCATCGTCTGACCGTATCTATATCGCAACGGACCCTGACCGCGAGGGAGAAGCTATTGCCTGGCATATTGCCAAGGTCCTGAATATTGACCTGGATGATGACTGCCGTATCTCTTTTAACGAGATCACAGAGAAAGCGATCAAAAACGCGATCATGTCCCCGAGAAAGATCGATATCGATCTGGTAAATGCCCAGCAGGCACGCCGTGTTCTGGACCGTCTGGTAGGTTATGAACTCAGCCCGCTTCTTTGGAGCAAAGTAAGAAAGGGCCTTTCTGCAGGTCGTGTTCAGTCTGTTGCGACCAAGCTCGTTGTTGACAGAGAAAAAGAGATCGAGGCATTCGTTCCTGAAGAATACTGGAACATTAATGCTGAACTTACACCGGTAGATACCAGCTTCCCGTTTAAGGCAAGATATCACGGTGAGAAGACGAACGGTAAGATCGAAAAGGTCAAGATCGGCAGTAAAGAGGAGACAGATGCTCTTCTGGCCAAGATCGCTAACGGCCAGTATCTTGTCGATACTGTTAAGAAGGGCAGAAAGCTCCGTCAGCCTTTCGCTCCGTTTACCACAAGTACACTCCAGCAGGAAGCGTCAAGAAGAATCAGCTTCACTTCCAGAAAGACCATGAGCGTTGCCCAGCAGCTTTATGAAGGTGTTGAGATCGCAGGGCAGGGTCAGGTGGCTCTTGTTTCCTACATCCGTACTGACTCCGTTCGTGTTTCTGATGAAGCAATGACAGCAGCAAGACGTCTGATCGCCGAGAAGTACGGCGAGAAGTTCCTGCCGAAGTCTCCTAGAAAATACGCAAATAAGAACTCTGCTCAGGATGCGCATGAGGCGATCCGTCCGGCACACTTTGAACTGGATCCGGAATCGATCCGTTCTTCCCTGAGTGTAGATCAGTACAGACTCTACAAGCTGATCTGGGACCGTTTCCTGGCATCTCAGATGGCTTCCGCGGAAGTTGATACAGTATCTCTGGATGTTATCTGCCAGAGCTCGATCTTCCGTGCGCAGGGTGAAACGATCAAGTTCCAGGGATTCCTGGCAGCATATGCGGATATCGCAGATGATAACGCTGATGATGAGAAGAATGTGAAGGCTAAACTTCCGGAACTTACGGATGGACAGGCTCTGAAACTTATCGATATCAAGTCCGAGCAGAAGTTTACTCTTCCGCCGGCAAGATTTACTGAAGCAACGCTCATCAAGACTCTTGAAGAGAAGGGTATCGGCCGTCCTTCGACATATGCGCCGACTATCTCTACTATCCTCGAGAGAAACTACATTGATAAGAAGGGTAAGATCATCTATCCGACAGATCTCGGCAAAGTGGTTACACTTCTTCTTTCCGAAAACTTCACGGAGATCGTTGATGTCTCCTTTACTGCTGACATGGAGTCGAAACTCGATGAGATCGAAGTAGGCAAGAAGGACTGGGTCAAAGTTCTCGGTGAGTTCTATCCGCCTTTCCACGAGCTGATTGTCAAGGCCGGATCTGCTGTTTCCAAAGTAAAGATGGAAGAGAAGCAGATCGGCGAGAAGTGCCCTGAGTGCGGCGGCGATCTTATCATTAAAGAAGGCCGTTTCGGTCAGTTTGTTGCCTGCTCTCATTTCCCGGAGTGCAAGTTCACCAGAAATGTAGAAGTAACGGTCAAGGGTTCCTGCCCGCTCTGTGGTTCCGGCCTCGTTTCACACCGCTCCAACAAGTATAAGGGTCGTGTATTCTATACTTGCGATAAGAAGGGCTCTGACGCCGAGTGCGGTTTCATCAGCTGGTATCTCCCGGTAGAGGGTCAGAAGTGTGATACATGCGGAAGCTACATGGTATGGAAGCGTTTCCGTGGCAGAGCATATCCTAAGTGCGCGAATCCGGAATGCCCGAAGAATACTGCGAAGAAGTCTGCTAAGTCAGATGATGAAGAGAAGCCGGCGGTAAAAGAGAAGAAGAGCAGCCGCAAGAAGTCTTCAGCAGCTTCTGAAGAGGCTTGATCTATGGACCAGCCTCAGATCACGATCATTGGCGCCGGACTTGCGGGTTCGGAAGCTGCATATCAGGCATCCCGTCTGGGCGTCAAAGTACGTCTTTATGAGATGAAACCTGTACGAAAGAGCCCTGCACATCACACAGATGGTTTCGCGGAGCTTGTCTGCAGTAATTCTCTCAGGTCTAATCAGCTGGAAAACGGTGTCGGCCTTTTAAAAGAAGAACTGCGTATCCTCGGATCACTCATTATGGAATCTGCGGATAAGAGCCAGGTCCCTGCAGGCGGTGCTCTTGCTGTTGACCGTGAGGAATTCTCCGGATATATAACGAGAAAGATCCTCGATGATCCCAATATTGAAGTCATCTATGACGAGATCCACAGCATCCCGGAAGATGGCATCGTAGTCATTGCTACCGGTCCTCTTACTGATGGAGACCTGTATGACAGCATCATGGAGAAGATCGGCCATCAGGATATGCATTTTTTTGACGCAGCGGCTCCGATCGTAACTGAAGCCAGTATCGACCGTTCGATCTGTTTTGCGATGTCCCGTTATGGAAAGGGCGGAGATGATTATCTCAACTGTCCGATGAATGAAGAAGAATACCGTCGTTTCTACGATGCGCTTGTATCGGCAGAGCTTGCGGATGTTAAGGGCTTTGATAAGGAAACTGTCTTCGAAGGCTGCATGCCGATCGAGACAATGGCGAAGCGTGGATACGATACTATGCGCTTTGGTCCCTTAAAGCCGGTCGGTCTGATCGATCCGAGGACAGGAGAAGAGCCTTATGCATGTGTTCAGCTCCGTCAGGATGATAGAAGTGCTTCGATCTACAATATCGTAGGTTTCCAGACGCGTCTGAAATTCCCGGAACAGAAGAGGGTGTTCCAGATGATCCCGGGTCTTCAGAATGCAGAGTTTGCAAGACTTGGTGTCATGCACAGAAATACTTATATTGAATCGCCGAAACTTCTTGACTCGACGTATCGGATGAAGGATGATAAAAATGTCTATTTTGCTGGACAGATCACCGGTGTTGAAGGTTATATTGAGTCCACGGCTTCAGGTTATCTCGCCGGATACTATGCGGCACTTTCTGCACTTGGAAAAGAAAGCCCTGTTACATTCTCGGCGGAGACGATGATCGGCGCGATGGCTTCTTATGTATCAGATCCTTCGGTGCGTCATTTTGCGCCGATGAACGCGAACTTCGGCCTTGTGGCTCCGCTTGGATACAAGGTCAAGGGTAAGAAAAAGGAAAAGAATCTGGCTTATGCTGAGCGAGCAATTGCTCAGGTTATCGAGAACAAAGATAAGATGGAGACGCTTTGGAAATGAATCAGCAGCAGTTGAATAAAGAAGACTGGGGTAAAGTAGAGAGAAAGAGAGGCTTTTTCCGTTCTTATGCCCGTGACTTCGGTAAAGTAACCGCAGGAAACGCAATCATGCTCATCGCGAACATGATCATCTTTCCGATCGCCCTTTGTGTTGTCATGCTGCTTTTCCCGATGATCTTTCCGTCATTTCTGCCGGATGAATTGAAAGAATATATCATTAACACAGGACTTGTAGATAAGGCTCTGGTCACGGATGAAGAAGTAAACCAGATCTATTACCTCATGTGTATGCTGAGCGGATTCCTTCTGAATGGTCTTCTCCTTGTTGCCAACGGTCCATTCTGTTCGGCGGTCAGCTACTACTTTAAGAACGTGATCATTGGTGAGAATGATCTTAGAGCAGACCTGAAAAAAGGTCTTAAGGATAACTGGAAGAAATCTCTGGGTGCCGGTGCGATCTCAGTATTTGTCACTTGTGTCCTGCTCTTTAACATCGGATACTACCAGAACGGTCCATTCAGTGATGGAGCGATGGGAATGGCAGCGAAGTCGTTCTTTTTCTGCATCCTGTGGTTCTGGAGCAGTATGCAGCTCTTTATCTATCCGCTGATCGCCTGTGTTGAGCTTTCTTTCAGGGAAGTTTACCGGAATGCGGCAGTTATGGTCGTTAAGAATTTCCCGATCGCACTCCTCGTATTTGTCGTTCAGGCTGTGCTTTTCGGATTTCTTCCGTTTATGCTCGTTTTCACCGTCGGATCTCTCGGATATGGTATCGCAATACTCCTGTACCTGCTCTTTTCCTTTGGTTTTGTTGGATATGTTTCCATGTACATCACATGGCGCGCGATCCAGAAGATCCTTCATGAAAACGACTGATCCACAGGTTGTTGTATCTTTTTGATCTGTTTATT
>DBYF01000126.1:0-2960 GCA_002310155.1 Mageeibacillus sp. UBA1193
TCTTTCACGACGGTAGACGCACGGTTCTGGATGCTGTTGACTACATCGTCAAGAGATTTCTGTCCTGTGAAATATGCCGGCGCTTCCTCCGCGATGATCAGGAACACCGTCTCGTCCACAGATCTTGCCGTCTTGATCTTCCCAAGCATTTCCATTGTTTCTTTCACCGTCTGGTCATCGATCTTCGGAAGAGAGTTCAGGTACTCAAGTTCATTTGTATCCGTCGTGTTGGCCATCGCATCGAGGTAGAGTTCCTTGTCCCCGTTAAGGTATTCCTCAGCCGCTCCACGACTGACCGGGAAAGCAAACAGCTGGACCGCACCTTCGACCTGCGTGTCCTTTTCAAGAAGGAAACGGATGAACTCCCATGCTTCTTTCTGGGAAGAAGAGTTCTTCGGGATAGCGATACTCATGATGTACTCCATGGACAGACCGCCGTCACAGCCCGGGTTTCCGATAAGGACACCCTTGCCGTCGCTTAGTTTCTGCGCCCGTGCATAGTCAACGATATCGATCATCTTCGAAAAGTAGGACATAACCATGCCGTTCTGCAGCATCTTATATTCTTCGAGGTATTCGCCGCCACGCTGGCGCTGGTCTTCGACCATATCTCCCCATATCTCATTCTCGGACCTTCCGGAACCCAGTGCTTTTGCTGCCTCGAGCATCTTTCTGAAATCGGGATCACTGAAGTGGACTTCCTTCTTGTCATAGTCGACCAGGTCCTTACCGGATGAAGCCATCAGTTCCTTCAGAAGCTTGATCCTTGTCATCTCCGGGATCGCGGTCAGATTTCCGGGAAGTTTACCTGTCAGAGACATATAGTCATCGTATGTCCAGCTGGTTTTTCCATCGAGGTATTTATCATTGGCCACTGCGCCGTTCGCCGTGAAAAACACCGGTATCTGAAGAAGCTTGCCGTTGATTTCACACGCGCGGAAAAGGTTATCGAAATACTCGTCTCTCTTGATCCCGTTCTCCCCGTCGATCAAGGTATTCAGATCCATCATGAGGTTCGAGTCGTTGAACTGGCTGTATGAACCGAAGTTCACGTAGATATCCGGACCGCCTCCTGAGAGCAGGTCAAGATACGCCTGGTCAAGGGTCTGGGCAAGTAATGCATCACCATCGGCATCCTTCGTCGGGAACAGAAGAGAATCCGCGCTGTATTCCTTAATGACGATTCTGCCGTCTTTATTCGGATCCTTGTTGTACTCCACGATCTTATCCATCAGGATCGAAGGCGGGTTTCCGCCGACGCTCGCCAGTTCGATGAGCCTCTTGCCCGCGTTCGGATTCTTGTCCGCTTTTGTCAGATGGACCAGACGGATATCCGGCTCATAGCAATGGTTGAAATGGCGGTCCCATTTTTCGGTACAACGAAGCACATACATCTCATTTTCCGAAATGATATTCGTGAATGTGATCGCATTCGGATTAACGTCTGCATCTTTCCAATTGAGGATCTCTTGTGAAGAACGCGCTGTCAGGTCGATCTTGGAGATCCCGCTCGAGCCCGCTGTGTAGAGTCCGTCTTTTCCTTGAGAAATATGATTTACATCGAGGGAGACAGGGATCATATCTTTGCTGAATTTATATGTGTTCAGATCAAACTCGCAAACATACGGATCCGAATTTCCGGATTCCATGTCGTATACCCATGCCGGAATGTAGACCCGTCCATCCTGAACAACGATATTCATGATGCTTTCGCCGAGAGATTCCTGCGCGATCTTCTTTCCCTGCGGATTGAATACCCAGATCGATCCTCCATCTGCGCAGATATAGTTGCCGTTACTTAATTGACGGATCTGCATAAAATACGTATCCGCTCCCTCCAGCGGGATCGAGTTTATATACTCGCCGGTATCACTCACTTCTTCCAGTGTTACCGGTGCGGAAGAGGAATTATAGTGCTGCACGGCCGCCATCAGTTTTCCTTCATTGGATGTGAAAAGTGTGGTCGCGCCATAGTATCCGACCCGGGTTTCCAAAAGGCACCTTATACTTCCGTCGAGATTATATACGATCTTTCCGTCGAAATTATACTTCCCATATTCCTCAAAGAGTTTATTGGTTTCTTCTTCGGAAAAAGAATCCGGATTCATACAGAATTTGTCGTACTTGGCTTTCAGATCCGCGGGAGTTTCATAAGAACAGTAATATTCAAACCAGACCGCGTTATCGAGGAGATTGCCCTCGCCGATCACCTGGTAGATCAGCTTCTTATCGGAATCGGCTAGCGGGAACCTGATCCGGACTTCATCCGCATTGTAGAACGGGTCACTTTCTGATACGGTCGTCTGGCTCTTTTTCTGACTCTGCTTTGTGTCACCTGTCTGCTTTTTTGAACAGGCCGTTGCCGATGACAGGATGCAGAAAGACATCATCAGCGCCGCTACTCTACTCGTAAGTCTTTTCATATAACTCCTCCGAAAATGCACTTTTCACCCCTCATCTCAAATATATCAGAGGGGCAGAAAAGTGCATTACGGATTTGTCACTCTGTAAAGATAATTTTCTCTTTTCAGGAGTGGCGGTGTGATCTTTGTTCCGGATCAGCGGGCAGCGAAATCCTCATCGATCTCTTCGCGCCAGGTCTCGTCCATCTTGCCGCAGGATCTCATGCTGCTGACAGCCTTTCCGAGGCAGGCGAAGTTCAGTGCCGTACCCTTCGCATCACAGTGATAGTTCACTGCGCGCTCTTTCTCGATGCCGAAGTGTTTTGCCGTCTCAACAGCGTCGATGTTTGCGCCGAGGAACAGGAACTCCCATCCCTTTGCCTTCTTCTTCTCGATCATCTTCTTGACCTTGTCGGAAGAGTATTCGTGGCTGCTGTTCTCCATGCCGTCTGTCGTGATCACGAAGATCGTGTGCGCCGGGACGTCCTCTTCTCTGACATACTTATGGATGTTTCCGATGTGCTTGATCGTTCTTCCGATCGCGTCGAGGAGCGCTGT
>DBYF01000126.1:3007-8639 GCA_002310155.1 Mageeibacillus sp. UBA1193
TGCAGTGTCTCGACCATCGAGTCGAAAAGCACTGTGGTGACGTAGCACTCGCCGTCTTCTTTCTTCTGCTTGGCGATCATGGAGTTAAAACCTCCGATGGTGTCGCTCTCCAGTCCGCCCATGGATCCGGATCGATCGAGGATAAAAACGATCTCGGTGATGTTGTTCTTAGCTTCCTTATTGTTGTTGCTGATCTCTTTTTTCATGGTCTTTTCCTCCTGTTTTTTACCGCGGCACCGTTGCTTTTCGCTCGGACCGCATCTCTTTCTTACAAGCTCATTAAACAGGTTTTGGGAAAAGAAAAGGTCGCCCGTCGGGCGACATCTTCAAAAATCATATTCGGACAAATTCCTTGACGCCGGTTGCCACTGTATCATCATCGATCTCATGGTCGTACAGGATCTGCTCCTGTGTCAGCATGAAGTAGCGGTACCAGCCGGGCGTGCCCACGTATCCGGTGCCGTCTGCCCAGGTAACATCCACGTGATAAGTCCCCTCCGGAAGCTTGACAAGATTCCATGCATGGCCCACATCATTGATACGTCCGGAGACCGTTTTGCAATACAGATTGGCCTTCTTACAGAGATACTCCATCGCCGCGGAGTATCCGGCGCAGATCGAATATCCGTCCATAATTCCTGCCCACGGCGCCGCCTGGACAGAGGCCCATCCCTCATAGTCGTAGTCCTGGTTCATCGAGATCTGCGATGCCAGGTAGCAGTATTTCTCATACGCGGTCATATCATCGGTGAGACCGGCAAGGATCTCGTCGACTTTCTCATTAAACCGCGCCATACCCGCCTTCACATCATTGATATCATGACTCGGATTCTCATTCTCCCATCTGCACCAGTAGTCGATCTGCAAACCCTGGATCTCACCCTGGTCATTATTTATCTCTCTTAATTCAAAGTAATTTCTGAATTCGAGATGATGTACCTCAACTACCCCCGATACGTAAAGGAGGTCGTCCATGTAATCGTATCCGAGTTCTTTTCGGTCATAGTAATGCGGCTCGAAGTTAGAGATCTTCTCTACAAGATCATCGTAGATCTTCTTCTGCTGATCCGTTAATTCCGGGAACTCCGGTTCTTCGTACGGATAGCATGTCAGATCTATACCCGGATCGATCGTCGGAGCTGTCGTGGTCTCCGTGGTAGTGATTTCCGTCGTGGTTTCGGTAGTGGTCTCTTCTGTAGTACTCTCCGTGGTCTCCTTCTGTCTCGGCTTTCCGGTTCCGTCAGATGTGACATCGATGATGCAGTACTCGGAGATCGTGCCGGTCTTATACGGGATCGCCCAGCTGGCAATACCCGACGATACGATAAAGTTCGTATCTCCTCTTTTCTTTAATCCGTAGGTGGAATCATTCGCGCCGACCAGTTCTCCAAGCGGGCGGATCGGGATCATCTGACCGCCGTGTGTGTGTCCGCTCAGCACCAGATCACATCCCGCTTCTTTCTCGGCGGTATAATCATTCGGCTGGTGGTCGATCGCGATGATATATCTCGATTTATCAAGTGGCTCCGTCAGATCCGCGATCGGCATTCTCACCATACTCTTATCTTTTCTTCCGACAACATAGTAGTCGTCTCCGACCGCTACGATTTCATCGAGAAGGACATGAACGCCGTTCTTCTCCAGTTCATCGATCAGATCGTCAAAGGTGAAGTCACGGTAGTCGCTGTATCCTACGTCGTGGTTTCCCGGCGAGTAATACACACCATAGGTCGTCTCCAGTTCTCCAAGCGCGCGGCAGCAGATGATCATGTCTTCTTTCTTCGTATCATCATCAACAAAATCACCTGCAATTATGAGCATGTCCGGATGCTGCTCTCCGATCGTCTCTATGCGGTCAGCAAATCCCTCACCACCGAAGCACGCGCCGACATGCGAGTCCGAGATGAGCGCGATACGAAGCGGCTCCACATCCTTCGATGTCGTCAGCTGGTACTCCGTTTTATACATATGTGTCGCCAGGAAATATGCGACTGTCATGTAGATGACCGCGAGCGGAAGTGCGAGTGCTCCGGCAAGCCAGAACGGAAGTTTCTTTCCTTTTCTCAGCTTCTGTACGACTAAGAAGATGACATCGAAAATTGCCCAGAATACGGCAAGATGAAATATCGGAACTATGAAAATATACGGGCGGATCGCACTCACGACAGCCAGGATCACGATAGGGATCAGGGTAAGAAGTGTGGCCTTTTTCCGATTCTCTTTCGAAGCCGTCTTTGCCGGTTCTCCCTTAAGGAAGATCGCGCGGATCCTGAAAAAAAGATAGCCCAGACTTACCAGAAGCACAGTCAGAAACAGCAGAAACATCATCACGACCATCGTTATGCTTCCTCCAGCATGAATTCCGAGAATCCCGCCTGTCCACCGGGTTCTTTCTGTGAATATGCGAACAGTCCGAACCTCGCTCCGGTGAAGTGATCCAGACGGAAACGAAGTTTATGCGGGGTTCCGATCTTCTCCCATTTTCCGTCTTCGAAGATCTCACATTCCGCCTCGTCTTTTTCGTTTTCGAAAAGCACTTTCACGCGGACTTTTATCGTTGTTTTATCGTCAGGAAGAACTCTCTCTTCCAGCACATCACCCTTGACCGGACTTAAGTCCCACGGGCCTTCTGTGCTGGTATGTGCATACATTACTTCGTAGAGTTTTCCATCTTTTTTCTCGATGCCGGCCCAGCAGTAATCTCCCTGCAGAACACAGAGTCCCGAGCAGTCGCCGTCGCGAAGCTGCGATCCGTCGATCGTCACTTCGGAAGTGCAACCCGGATAAACCATGCGCTGTGTCAGAGTGTTTCTCGCGTGGTTGAGATTGAGGCTCAGCTTATCTGTTTTGATCCAGAGTTTCCCTTCGTTTTCATCACGGAAAATCAGATCAAGATCCGGCTCGTGATTGAACTGCCAGAAGCTTCTGAATCCGAATGTACCGAAGGTCCTTCTGAACTCATCAGTGTCCTTATTTTCTCCCCACGCAAATCCGTATTTGAAATCATCGGATCCGATGAGTGGTGCATACTCGTAATGCTTTTTGGCTTTAGCGGATACGGGGAGCATCATGTCATGCGGCACTTCTCCATCGACGCCAAATACGATTCTATCTCCATCCCAGGATACCGGAACGACCACCGGGATCCTTCCGATCGCGCCGCTGTCCTGGAAAAGGACTGCGTTCCACGTGTCGTCCACACCGCATACGATACCGCCCTGCGCGACACCGGAATCTCTAAATCCCATGTCATCATTTAAGATATCTCCGCCAGTAAATTCTCCCTCAATTGAATCGGAAGAAAAGCATGCTTCGACACGTCTCCATCTCTCCGCAAGCGAGTGGATGAAGAACAGATAATATCTGCCGTTGATCTTATAAAGATGTGAGCCTTCGTATCCGAGTCTTGCCTCTTTGGAATCCTCTACGATCAGGCGGTGAAGCCCGCCTTCTTTCGGCCCTGTCAGTTCACTGTTTAATTCCGTCAGATAGATCTGGCGGTTACCGTAAACGATATAGATACGGTCGTCATCGTCGAAGAGAAGTGAACAGTCGTGATAGAATCCTTCGATCTCACTTTTGCGCCACGGACCTTCGATCTTTTCCGCACGATAGAGGTATGTTTTCCATGTATCATTGCAGACAAATACTACGTAAAAAGTACCCTTGTGATAGCGCAGGCTTGCCGCCCACATTCCCTTACCGTAGATGTATTTATCATCGGTCAGTTTCTGCGCGTCTGTGCTGTCCAGGCGGTCAAAAACATATGCCGCATGCTCCCAGTTCAGAAGATCGTACGAGCGCAGGATCTGTCCTCCGGGAAGAAAATGCATCGTCGTGGAGATCATATAGTAGACACCATCGACGAAGATCACATCCGGATCAGGAAAGTCCATCTTAAGACTCGGATTCATGCAATAAGAATAATATTTCATATCTATCTTCCCTTCAGGATCAGTATCGGGATCGGCGGGCAGTTGCTCCGGTTCACAAAAGGCATCTCGACGACGGTATATTTCGAACTGTCGATCGTCGGAAGATATTCCAGAAGCGCGTCCTTTTCTTCGAAGCCGGTCTCACGTCCGTAGTAAAGGATCAGCGTCATGATGCCGTCGTCCTTGAGGAGTTCCAATCCCGCTTCGATCGCAGGGATACTGGTCTCTTTTTTCGTAAAGATATTGTGGTCACCCTTCGGCAGCCAACCGAAGTTAAACGTGATGCACGACACCGTTCCCGGCTCGGCATATCTGCCCATCTCACTGTGGCTTTCAAGGTGCACTTCCGCACGGTCAGCGAGTCCTTTTGCAGAGAGAAGATCCTTCGTACTCGCCACCGCGTCTTCCTGGATATCGAAAGCAATGACTTTACCGGAAGGACCGACAAGTTCACAGAGCATCGCCGTATCGTTACCGCGGCCGGCGGTCGCATCGATACAGAGATCTCCCTCTTTTACGTGTTCACGGATGACTTTAGAGATGATATCGAGCGCACTGAAAGAAGGTCTTCTGTCCATGAGATCTTACAGCTCCTCGATGTGTTCCTGACCGATCTCGAGAATGTCTTTGACATGTTCATCCGCCAGTTCATACAGGATCGATTTTCCCTCACGGGTATTCTTCACAAGCTTATTCTGCTTCAGGATCTTCAGCTGATGGGAGACCGCGGACTGGTTCATCTCCAGTTCCGACGCAAGATCACTTACGCAGAGAGGACCATTCATCAGCGCATAGAGGATGCGGATGCGGGTGGAGTCACCAAACACCTTAAAAAGATCTGCCAGATCGTAAAGCATCTCTTCCTGCTTCTTCGCGGCCGCCACTTTCTTCCCGGCGGATGTTTTCTTCTCTGCCGGTGTCTTCTTAGCTGCGGTTGTTTTCTTCACTACTGTCTTCTTTTTTGCCGGAGCTGCCATCTTCTTGTCCTTCCTTCTCATCTTGTCCTTTTCCAGTCAGGACAGCCATAACTCTCTGCGCCACGATCTGTGGTCTCGTGCGGTGCGTACGGATACGGATATCCGCATATCTCAGATAGAGCGGCCTGCGCTCTCTGTATACACCATGGATCGTCTGGTTCGGCCCCAGAACGACACCTCTCTTCTTCGGATCACCCATGCGCCGCATGAGCATATTCAGATCCGTTTCCAGATAGACGATCGTCGCGATAGAACTTAAGTAAGTCATGCCGTGCTGGCAGAATATCGCACTTCCTCCGGTCGCCACGACCTTCGGTGTATCATCCAGTGAGAAGAGCGCGTTCTCTTCCGCGGAGAGGAAGTAATCCATACCCTTCTCCTGCTGGATCTTCGCCAGCGGCATACCTTCCGCCTGCACGATCAGTTCGTCCGTATCGACGAAAGGTATTTCAAGTTCCCGTGCAAGGATCCGTCCGATCGTGGTCTTGCCACAACCCGGCATACCGATGAGGATGATCATTTTATCAAACATAATCGCTCCTCCCTTCACCCTGCACGATAGAATCGTCTGTTTCACTTAATATAAGTATATCAATTCATCTTCAAAAGCGAAGCTATAAAAAGAAACTCCATGAAAAAATCACGATATTTCGTGCAATATATCTTGTTTCCCTACGATGCCCCCTTTGCTATAATGTTTCCTGTTCGAAAACAGGTATC
>DBYF01000126.1:8675-15338 GCA_002310155.1 Mageeibacillus sp. UBA1193
GACCAGAAACAGTTCCGTAGAATGACTGAAGCACCGGTCCGCCCGCTGATCCTGAAGCTGGCGATCCCGACGACAGTCAGCATGCTCGTGACCGGAATCTATAACACCGCGGATACCTACTTCGTATCCCAGCTCGGTAAGAGCCAGTCCGGTGCCGTCAGTGTCGTATTCTCTCTTATGGCTCTCATCCAGGCGATCGGTTTCACGCTCGGTATGGGCGCCGGAAGTATCCTTTCCCGTTCCCTCGGCGCGAAGGATAAAGATACCGCGGGAAAAGCACTCTCAAGCAGTTTCTTCTCCGCGCTTGGCATCGGTACCTTGATCACCGCCTTCGGCATGATCTTCCTCGAACCGATCATGAACATGCTCGGTTCCACACCGACCGCGCTTCCTTACGCAAAGACATACGCAAGTTATATTCTCTTCGGCGCCCCGATCATGATGGGCACCTACGTTCTCAATAACCTCTGGCGATGGGAAGGTAAAGCCGTCTTCTCCATGATCGGTATCGGTCTTGGCGGCGTGCTGAATATCTTCCTCGATCCGCTCATGATCAACGTCTTCGGCCTCGGTGTCGCCGGTGCCGCTATCGCGACCTTGATCTCGCAGTGCATCTCATTCTGCCTTCTTCTGGTCCCTGTCATCCTGAAGAAGAACATCGCCCAGCTCAGCATCAAAAACTTTTCGAAGAATCCTTCCTTCCACGGCAATATCTGGTTTACCGGTCTTCCTTCACTTCTCCGTCAGGGACTGGCCAGTATCTCAACGATCTTCCTGAACCAGCAGGGCGGTAACCTCGCGGGAGACGCCGCACTGTCTGCGATGGGCATCTTCTCGAAGGTCACCATGCTGATCTTCTGTGTGCTCCTCGGCATCGGTCAGGGCTATCAGCCGGTCCTCGGATACAACTTCGGTGCTAAGAAATGGGACCGCATGAAGACTGCTTTCATCTTCACCTGGGTCTTCGGAACCCTCGTCATGCTCGCCTTCGCGATTCCGCTTTTCTTCTTCGCACCACAGCTGGTACCGCTGTTCATCGACGATGCAGAAGTCATCTCCATCGGCAGCCGTGCCCTCCAGCTCGAAGCCTTCGTCCTTCCGCTCCTCACGGTCAATGTCATGTGCAACATGACCTTCCAGTCAATGGGTGAACGCTTCAAGGCATCCTTCTTATCCTGCCTCAGACAGGGCATCTACTTCATCCCCTGCATCTTTATCCTGCCGAGACTCTTCGGTATCCACGGCATCGAAGCAGTATACCCGGTCTGCGATCTTCTGTCCTGTGCGACCAGCCTTCCCTTCGCCCTGCACTTCCTGTATTCGCTGTCGCATAACAAGCTCCCCGGCCAGCAGGAAGAAGCGTAATCCCCTGCGCCATCTCTCACGCATCTGTGACCTCACACCATAACCTCTTCCTCATCTCATTGAGCGCATATCTCTGGTTCATCGGCGTCTCGATATGGATGTTCTCGTAACATGGCTTCCAAAGATTCTCATATACGTTTCTCTCATCGTAGAGGACCGGCAGCTGCATGTTCTTCATCCTCGTGACCATCGTGCCCTCTTCCCTGTGCACGGCCGCCATCTGGTTCGTCTTATCGTAAAGCAGGAAGTTGGTATCCCCCAGCCTCTTCTCAAAGTGTTCCGCCAGTCCCGGGAGCACCAGATTTCTCGGAGTGATGCAGGAGATCATAACATCCGGAAACGAACGGAACCGGAGATTCCCCTCAATGTTCTTCACCTCCGCCCGATAGTTCCTCGAAGCTGTGAGCACCCGGCTGACCAGATCCTCATCACTGTCGGCAACGAGTGCTCTTCCATAGGCATTACGTTCTTCCGTCCCGCCCTCAAAGAGGATCCTTCTTCCCATCCAGTACCCCAGACGGATATACCGGAACAGCGTCATCTCCTTGTCCGGAAGGCGCGTCAGGAACACGTCCTTCACGATATCCTGCGCTTCCATGCCGATTTTCTGGCTCAGCGATCTGTACACACTCTGCGCCTTCTCCCACTCCGTCGGGATCCAGGTCGCCGTCTCTCCCAGAAGCGGAAGTCCCTCTTCCACATAGATATATTTGGGGATCTCTCTTCTGACATAGCTCGCGTAGATGCAGCATAAAAAGCCTTCAAAAGTGCCGTCGTAGATGTATTCCAGATCAGTATCCATACCCGTCTCCCCCTTATAATCGAAATTATGTTCGTTTTGTAAGTCGCATTTTAATACCGAACATTCGTTTTGTCAACCCGATTAATGGGACAGCAAAAATGGCATCATAGATAAACTAAGAAGATATAGAGGAGATGCTTTTTTATGAGATAATTTACATACAAGACTTTCCCCGGGAGATAAGAAATCATGACGAATATAAGAAAGATACTGATCACAAATGACGACGGCATCGATGCCTCCGGGCTTCGCCGACTGGCAGAAGCCTCGACAGAATACGGTGAGGTATGGGTCGTCGCGCCGGACGGACAAAGAAGCGCTGCTTCTCACAGTCTTACGATCGACAAACCACTGGATGTGTATCCGGTCGACTGGGGAAATCCGAAGATCCATGCCTTTTCCTGCACCGGTCTTCCCTCCGATTGTTTCCGTCTCGGATGTAAATATGTCATGCCCGAAGAACCCGACGTTGTTTTTTCAGGGATCAATAATGGCTTTAACGTAGGAGCCGATATCCAGTATTCCGCGACCGTCGGCGCTGCGTTTGACGCAGCGATGTGCGGCTACCCGGTCATCGCTTTTTCCGAAGGATTTTTAAACGATCCGAGAAGTATGGGACACGGAAGAAAGATCACCGGCGAATACCTGCCTGTCATTTTGAAAGCACTGCTGGAACCAGATGACACGGGTGCTTTTGCCGAAGAAAAAAGGCCGGTCCTGACACCCGGTCAGGTCATCAACGTGAATTTCCCGGACTGCCCTCCGGAAGAATGCAGAGGTATCCTCTGGAACTGCCGGGCCAGCATGAACACGCCGTTCGTCGACACATACACCATGGACGAAGAGCTCCCCGGCGGCGGCAAGCGCTATAATATCCACTGGGTCGACCGCGACCATGCAGACGAAGGCACAGATCTTCGTGCCCTTCTAGACAACTATGTAGCTGTCGGCATCATAAATAACATCAGCTGAATATCTGTGCTAAAAAAGTCGAGAATTGAAAAGACGATCTACGTTAAGATGAGCTCACAAAGGAGGTAGGCCAAGTGGACGAACACAGAGAAGCGGTCAGAGCCATGCAGGAATACATCAGTGAGCACATCAGCGAAGAGATCACGCTCGCGGATCTTGCGAAGGCTTCATCTTTTTCTCCCTGGTACGCGAGGAGGCTCTTCATGGAGCATCTTGAGATGACACCGGCAGTTTATATCAGGCGCTTGAAACTGTCGAAGTCAGCTCTCCGTCTGAGAGATGAAGATGTGTCCGTACTCGATCTGGCCACCGATATGGGATTCGGAAGTGTTGACGGTTATCAGCGCGCATTCAGACGTGAGTTCGGCTGTAACCCGAAAGAGTACTCCACAAGTCCGGTCCCGATCTGGCTCTTCACTCCTTCGTTGATCATTGAGAAAGAAAGGAACGTAGATAAAATGAGTGAGATCAGAAACGTATTTATTCAGGTAATCGAGAAGCCGGCCAGAAAGGTCATCATCAAAAGAGGAATCAAGGCGACAGAATACTGGAGCTACTGTGAGGAAGTAGGCTGTGATGTATGGGGACTCCTGACGAGCATCAAATCCTTAAGCGGAGAGCCGGTCTGCCTGTGGCTTCCGGAGCATCTGAGAAAGCCTGTCACGAACGAATATGTCCAGGGTGTAGAAGTGGAACCGGACTATGACGGTAAGATTCCGGAAGGATTCGAGGTCATCGATCTTCCTGCCTCCACATACCTCCTCTTCCGTGGCGAGCCTTTCGCTGAGGAGAACTACGTCGCTGCGATCGGCGAGATCTGGGATGCCGAGAAAAAGTATAATCCGGAATTCATCGGATATGCATGGGATGACAAGAACCCGCGTATCCAGCTCGAGCCTCGTGGTGAGCGCGGTTACATCGAGCTCGTCCCGGTGAAGAAGATCTGAAACGGTCTAAGTAAAATCGCATAACCCCTTCAAACAAGAAACCTCGCTCCGACTTTCCGTCGGAACGAGGTTTTTATGCACCTGTGTTTTTCAGAACACGGCTCTCTGCAGCAGGTAGAGAGCAAGTATGTGCGCAGGGTAAAAAGCGTAGAAGAAATACTTCGCGAGCTTTCCTTTGATAAACCCCCGCTCTCCGTTATAGAAAGCGATAGGAATAAACGCGATCCCTGCCCGCCATGAAGTGAGTGCCGATCCGACGATCGCCTGCAGGAGCCTGCTCTCGCGAAGTCCGTACAGCGCCACGACCAGTCCGTATCCCTTCACACCGTAGTCCGCATGCGCATATGAGCTGACCATAAGAAGTCCGACCAGGATCAGGATGCTCTTCCACTTATCGTCCTTGAAATATTCCAGTGCCCAGATCCCCAGAAGTCCGAAAAGCAGTGTGAACAGAACATTCTGTGTCTTGATATCGAAGTATTTGCCCCTGTGCAGAAGATCCCACGGGACCTCCGAAATAATGGCGAAGATACCGAGGCTCAGTGCGTATTTCAGACGGCTTTTCGTGTGGAGAAAACCTTCCACGATCAGGAAACAGAAGATCGGGAAAGCCAGTCTTCCGATGAACTTTCTCAGGATCACCAGAAGCGTGAGCTTGTGTCCCATGACCTCCAGCAGCACCTTGTTCGCGAAAGCATAATGGGCGAGGAAGTGTCCCGCTGTGTGATCGATCAGCATCGAAATAACAGCGATCAATTTCAGGACACTTCCACTGATCCCGAATTTCCCCGGAGAAAGGCTCTCCGGGGTTTCCTTCAGCTTAATCTGTGCAGTTTCAGAAGTCACGGTCCCTCCACATTCCGAAGATTACTCTTCTGCTTCTGCCATGGCCGGAGCTTTGACTTCCGCTTCCTTTTTACGGATCACGATCTCATCGCCTTCCGCGTCTACCAATGCGGTGGATCCGGAATCGACTGTTCTGTCGAGAAGTGCCTCGGAGAACTTGTCCTCGACCATGGACTGGATGACACGCTTGAGCGGTCTTGCACCGTACTGCGGGTCATAGCCCTTCTTCGCGAGAAGTTCTCTTGCAGCATCTGTCAGTTCGATCTCGATACCGAGTTCCTTGACGCGCTTGCTGAGGCTCTCTGTAAGCAGGTCAACGATCTTGAGGATCGACTGCTTGCCGAGCATTCTGAAGAAGATGATCTCATCGACACGGTTGATGAACTCCGGATTAAAGGCCTTCTTCAGTTCCTCGAGAACGAGTTCTTTTGCCTCGCTGTATGACTTACCGCCGTAGAGCTTATCTGCATCCGCCTCATCGAAGAACGGATCGTCTGTCTTCTTTTCCGTCGGGATAGAGAATCCGATGTGGCGTCCCGCGGATGTGGTCAGCATTCTCGCACCGATATTCGATGTCATGATGATGATCGTATTCTTAAAGTCAACGACGCGTCCCTGACCATCTGTCAGACGGCCGTCATCGAGGATCTGCAGCATCGAGTTGAAGATCTCCGGATGTGCCTTCTCGATCTCATCGAAAAGCACTACCGAATACGGCTGACGGCGTACTTTCTCAGTCAGCTGTCCGCCCTCTTCGTAACCGACATAACCCGGCGGCGAACCGATGAGTTTTGCGGAGTCGTGCTTCTCCATGTACTCGGACATATCGACACGGATCAGGGCATTCTCGTTACCGAACATGACCTCTGCCAGTGCTTTTGCCAGCTCGGTCTTACCAACACCGGTAGTACCGAGGAAGATGAACGAACCGGAAGGACGCTTCGGATCTTTAAGACCCAGACGGCTTCTTCTGATTGCCTTGGAGATCGCGGTAACTGCCTCATCCTGGCCGATAACACGCTTCTTCAGTTCTTCTTCGAGAGTCTTCAGACGCTCTGCATCGCTCTCGGTGATCTTCTTGACCGGGATACCTGTCCAGCGGGCCACGATGTCCGCGATGTCATCCGGTGTCAGGGCCAGATCCTTCTCGGAGCTTACGACCTGCTGACGCAGTGTGCTGAGTTTCTCCTCAAGGAGTGTCTCCTCATCACGCAGTTTCTGTGCAGTCTCGAAGTCCTGGTTGTTTACGGCTTCCTGCTTCAGACGCATGATCTCGTTGATACGCTCACCGATCTTCTTCGTCTCATCCGGCTCGGTAGAAGCGTTGATACGGAGTCTCGATGCCGCCTCATCGATCAGGTCGATCGCCTTATCCGGCAGGAATCTGTCGGTGATGTAACGGCTGCTCAGGATAACTGCCGCGTCGATCGCATCGTCCGGGATCTTGATGCCGTGATGCTCTTCGAACTTGCTTCTGATACCCTTCAGGATCAGGATCGTATCCGTGGTACTCGGTTCCTTAACGAGGACCTGCTGGAAACGGCGCTCCAGCGCAGAGTCTTTCTCGATATGTTTTCTATATTCATCCAGTGTGGTCGCACCGATAACATGCAGTTCGCCTCTCGCGAGAAGCGGCTTGAGCATGTTCGCCGCATCCATTGCACCATCGGCATTACCTGCGCCCATGATGGTGTGCAGCTCGTCGATGAAAAGGATGACGTCGCCGGCCTT
>DBYF01000124.1 GCA_002310155.1 Mageeibacillus sp. UBA1193
GAGAGTGTCCTGACGACGATCGGACGCGGATTTGGAAAGATGAACCGTTCCGATGTTCCCGCGGACAGTAACCGGACCAGACGGATCAAGAAGTCCCGTCTCCTCGGTTCGAGAAGAGGAGAGGTCGTTCTTCTGCAGCGCCAGATGACGGAGCAGAAGAGGAGCCTGACAGTGCTTTTCGACAGGAACTCACTTGGCATGATCGCGATCGCGGTCGTTCTCGGATCGGTCATGCAGTCGCTGATGAGAAAGGGCATGTATCCTTTCATCATGCAGATCATCACGATGGCGGTACTCTGCTATGCGATGATCTTCACGATCCCGATGGGAAAATTCGTCGAGGAACTGGAAAAGCCATTTATCTATCTGATCCCCGGTAAATCTTTCAAGAAACTGTTCTACGCATCGACGGCTCCGGTCGTAAAAGCATTCGTGGAGGGTCTTATCTGCCTGACGATCGTCTCGCTTTTTGCAAGACTTCACCCGGCATATGTTCCCTGCGGTTCGATGTTCTACGCATCGGCGGCACTTCTTTTCTACGCGTCCTATCTGACATCGCTCCGCACACTCGGTGTGAGCAATAACCGGCATTCGCATATGATCCTCTCATTTGCGATCATGTCGGCAGTATTCATATTCGAGCTGTCACTGGGGGCTTATATCGGAAGGAGACTTTATGCGGTCGATCCTTCATTGTTCGTTCTGGACTTCCTGATCCTGGCGGTATTCAACATTGCTGTATCTGTCGTGTTCTTCTTTAACGCCAGAAGTATCCTGGATTATCGGGCATAAGGAGGGAGAACGGCATGCGTTCGAAGTGCAAACGTTTCCTGGCTGTTCTTCTGGTGATGTGCCTGACGCTGTCTGTCTGTTCCTGTAAGAAAAAGAAGAAACTGAAGGAAGATACTGTAAAAGATTCTGATCCGTATTATCAGGCAACCGTCACGGAAGTGGGACTGGATCCGGAGATCCGGATGGGCGTGTTATATTTTGAGGAGTCCGGTGCGAGGATCATCGGGCACTCTGTTGTAAGTTACTATGAGATCCTTCGCGATTATCCTGAGGAACTGCATAGGATGCTGGACAATCTTACTGAGCCGACTACTGAAGAAATCGCATATATCCTGAAGACCGTGGAAGAATGCTATGAAAGAGGATTAGTCATCTATGACCTGGATGGTCAGGAACTTTCCCGCATCGATCTTCCATACAACAGTGAACCTGTCGCGGTCGCGGAGGGAAGAGATGGAGAGATACTCTGTCTGGTCAGCCACACGAATTTTGATGATTTCAGACAGACCTGGGAGCTTCTGGTATACAGCATGGAGGGTGTCCAGACCGGCTCGGTCAGCCTTCCTGAGGATGTAAATGTCTGGACGCAGACAATTATGGTCACTTCCGATGGTAAGATCATCCTTTCCGAATATGGAGCCGTCACGGTTTTCTCCGAGAACGGCAAACGGATCGGAACTCTGGTAGATGACAGCTTCTCGGGAACCGTTGTCGAGAGCGGTGGGAAATACTATGTGACGTTGTATGACTATCCTGATGGGAATGAAGAAGGCGTGATCGTCTGCCAGGAACTTGATGTGGAGAAGGTAATGCTCATTGGTGAGAGAAGAGCGCTGGGATCACCGTCAGCGGATATTATTTCCGGTGGAGACGGAAAGTGCTATACGATCGACGGAAACGGCATCAAGAAAGTTGATCCGAATTCCGGAAATTCCGAAGAATTCTTCAAATGGGACTATACGGATGTAAATTATTCCGGCTATGCCAATAGTATCCATGTCATGTCAGATAATCAGATCGCGTTTCTTCGTACTGATAATGAGACAGACGCGAGCACAGGTTTATTAACCAGCCATACGTATATTGTGCATCTGCAGCGTGCGGAGGGTAATCCGCATGTGGGGAAGAAGTACATCGATATGGGAACGATCGGAAACCCGATGAATGATCTTCTGGATTATGTTGTTGCATACAATACCAAGGATGGGAATACTTCCAGGATCCGTGTGGTCGACTACTCCGCCGAGGTTGCTGCGGACCTTCCGTACATGAAGAAACAGACTATGCTGGCAGCGAAAGTCTATGAAGATATGGTCGCTGGAAAAGGACCGGATATCCTGGTGAACTTTTCCTGCTTCAGCCAGTTCAATTCGGGAGAAGTCCTGGTGGATCTCAATCCCTATGTAGATGGAGAGAATGGACTGAACCGCGAAGAGTACTTCGATAACGTGCTGTCTGCATTTGAGAATAAAGAAAAGCTGTTCCAGATCCCGGTCTGTTTTGACATCCGCGGACTTCTCGGTAACCGTGAGATGATCGGTGACAGACCCGGATGGACATACTCTGAATTCCATCAGATCGTGGATACTTTCCCGGACGGTGTTTCCGTCTTCCCTTATGTGGAGTATGAGGTTCTTCTCGAGAACATGCTTTATGATTCGATGCTGAGTTTCGTCAATTACTCGAAGAAAGAAGTATACTTCGACGGAGATGAGTTCCGCCAGCTTCTGAATATCGTTAAAGAATATGGCGAGAATATACAGGGCGAAAAAGAGTACCGCTCGAATTACGGAGTACCTATGATCGATAATGATGACGGATTCGATCGGACTCCGCTTAGAATGATGAATGATAGGAAACTGGCACTGATGCCTACAGAGATCGTCAATCTCTATCAGTACGCGGAGAACCGTTCGATCCTTTCCGGAAACACAGTCTATATCGGTATGCCATCGCCGGATGGTGCCGGCCTTTCTGTGGAGCCGATCCTGACGCTCGCGATCTCCGCTTTCTCGACGAGCAAAGATGCGGCGTGGGACTTTATCCGGCTTCTGTTCGATGAGGATTCCCAATACACATATACATCCTCCCTCGGATCGATCCCGCTGAACAGAAAAGCGTTTGACCGCATCAATGATGATTCCTTCAGTGATAATCAGCTGCTGATAGAACAATTTGAATTGAATACGCAGGTCGACTATATGCCGATGCCGGAAGATATGGTACGTATTCAGGAATCTGACACGCAGGGCTTCAAAGAACTGGTGGAGAAGGCCAGTACGATCGCAACTTCGGATCCGGAGATCATCGCTATTATCGAGGATGAAGCTTTCGACTATTTCATGGATCTGAAGAGCGTGGATGAGGTATGCAGGATCATCCAGGAGCGTGCTTCTGACGTTATTTCCAAAAGATAAGTTAAATTACAATTCTTTCATTTTTTCTCAAATGCACAGCCGTACAATATGCTTGATTAGAATCCCCACGGAGGTGTGCATATGAATAAGTTTGTGAGGAATATTATGGCGACCGCCCTTGCGACGTCAATGATTCTTCCATTAACTGGATGCAATAAAAGCAAGAAGAATGAAAAAAGAGTGAAGCAGGAGGTCGTTAAAGAAGATGACCCGTACTTCACAGTAAAAAAAGCTCCTTTGGACTTTCCGGTCCAGTCTGACAAAGAAGTAGAGTATAAGGAGATCCACAGCCCGACTATTGCGGGCAATACGATCGTTGCCAATTACATGGTCAATTACAAGATGCCGGACAGTGTTTTGGAAGAACTCAACAAGCTCGATTTTGATGCAGACTCGGACGATCCCTGTAAAAAATACAACGAGATCTCTGAACAGTACTACGAGTCAGGAACACTGTACTTTGACTTTGANNGGAAATCTGATCAAGAAGGAAGCTTCCGGCGATGGCGAGAGTGTCGCAGCTATCTATTCGCAACCGGACGGATCATATCTGCAGGCAATCACCGAATACACACCCGGTGATTGCAAGACTAAAACAAAACTCCGCCACTGTGATGCCTCGGGTAATATGATCAAGGAAATCCCGCTGGAGGGAATCGAGGATATGTGGAACGCACATCTGTTTGTGCTCGAAAACGGCAACCTCCTGATCGGCAGCGGGTCCACGGTCTATCTTGTGAATGAATCCGGGGCAAAGCTCAATTCAAAAGAAATAAAGGACTTCCACGGAACGATGGTTTTTTCTGATGGGAAGTACTATGTGTATTGCGAAGAATTCAACGAGCAGACGTTTGAGAGTAAGAGTACTTATCAGGAGATCGATCCGAACTCGCTTGAACTCAAAGGTGATCCGAAAGAGGATAATATGGCACTCTGGGGACTTATCCAGGGAAGTGACGGCTGCTATACCATGACTTCCAGCGGCATTAAGTCAATAGATATCCTTAACGGCGAAGGTGAATATATACTTGATTGGAATTGGGTGGACTACAATAATGACAGCATCACCCAGGAAAACATGCTGATCAAATCATCAGATGAGATAGTGCTTTTCGAGTCATGCTGGGAGACTCAGACGGATATAACGAAGATGTCCGAACAGCATTACGCCGTCGTTACGCTTACCCGCGCAGAGAAAAATCCGCATGCGGGCAAGACGATCATTGAATTGGGAACGATGGGATATATCGGCGGTACGCTGAAAGATTACATCATTGCATATAATACTGAGACATCCAACAAATCCCGTATCATCGCAAGATCCTATGCCGACGAACTCAACTACGAGGTCGATCCTGAGAACCCGCAGAAATCCTATGCAGAGATGATCGACAGAGTTTTCCTGGATCTGATGGCGGGAGACGGTCCGGACCTCCTGATGGATTTCTCTGAGTATAACCAGTTCAACAATGAAGAGGTGCTTGTTGACATCAACAAGTTTATCGACGGCGATAACGGACTTAAGCGTGATGATTATTTCGACAACGTTTTCCGTGCTTTTGAAACAAAAGGAAAAATGTATCAGATTCCGATCTGCGTAGATATTACCGGTTTTGTATCCAGCTCCGATATCGTCGGACAGAGAAGCGGATGGACATATGATGAGTTCGAAAATGTGATTCAGGGACTTCCGAAAAACACATCCGTTTTTGTTGATGGAATGAGCAGTTCCAATCTCCTCCAGTCCATGATCAGTGTAGCGTCGGATTCGTTCATTGACTATGAGAAAAAGACAGTCAACTTCGATACTGCCGAGTTTAGAAAGCTTCTGGAGATCTCGAAGAGATATGCAACGAATGATCCTGTCCAGATGAACGGCGAAGGCGGAGGCATGATCATGGAGAGTGGCAGTGGTTATTATGCAGTGGGCTCTCCTTATGGTGGAGATGATGAACTCAGTGAGCTTGAAAAGATCGCCAACGGTATGCTGGCTTTAAGCGAAACATATATCTACTCTCTTGATACAATTGCCGAAGTCAAGGCAGAGCTGAAAGGTAAACAGGTATTCGTCGGAATGCCGTCTCCGAATGGCTCCGGCATGAGCGCCAGACCGATGCTGACACTGGCGATTTCTGCACAGTCTAAGCATGCTGAGGAAGCATGGGACTTTATCCGCTTTATGTTCAATGAAGATCAGCAGGTCGCGTATTCGGAAAACTACTCTTCTATTCCGATCAACCGTGCAGCCCTCGATCGCAGAAATGCATCACAGATCGAGATGGTAAAAGAGTATAACAAGATGATGGGAGAGAAGGATCCTACCAGCAGTGTCGATTACTCTAAGATGGGTTTGATGACTGACATCAACGAGGAAGACGCGCAGGAGCTGGTAAAGCTCGTGGAGAATGTTTCTTCTATCAGCAGCACGGATCTGGGCATCATGGTGATCATCGATGAGGAAGTTCCAGGCTACTTCAAGGGCGAGAGAACTGCTGAGGATGTAAGTAAGAACATCCAGAACAGAGCAACAACGAAGGTTCATGAGCGATAATGGCTAAGGTGACTATTCTGTCACTTTAAGGTCACTTGATAGTCATACCGCGATGAGAGAATAAAGATGTCAAAGGGAAGCAACCTCCAAATAAAGAGTTTCCCAAAGACGGTAGAAGCAAAGAACCTTTACTATCTTCTATTTACTTTCATACCCGGGAGCGAGGTCCACCCCCCTCGCTCCCACCCCCTCCTCTTAATGACGAAAATAACGGGCACAGACAGAGCAAGGTATAGTACAATAATCTTGGTACATGGGGCTGTGCGGAAAATATAAAGGAAGAAAAATGGCAACACACGAATATAATCCGGAAGAGGTCAAAAAAAGAAGGATCCGCGGAAGAAGAAAGAGAAAGATCCGCGAGTGGTTCGTCTTTACCGGATACCTTACCCCGAGTCTTCTCGGAGTTCTGCTTTTCTTCTTCGGACCGATGCTGATCGTACTGGTCCAGTCTTTTCAGAGAAGTGCAACAAATACAGAATTCGTCGGTTTCGACAACTATGTAAATGTATGGAACAATCCGGCATTCCGTACAGCTTCTCTCAACACATTGATATTCGCAGGTATCGCCGTTCCTCTGGCGGTACTCCTCTCACTGCTCCTGGCTCTGCTGCTCTGCTCTAAGATCCCCGGCAAGAGTGCCTTCAGGAGCATTATGCTGAACCCGATGATGGTTCCTGTAGCTTCCATCGTTCTGATCTGGCAGGTCATGTTCAGCTATAACGGTGCACTGAACACATACATGGGATGGTTCGGCATCGATAAGATCGACTGGATGAAATCCGACTGGTCGAGACTGGTTATCCTGATCCTCTTCCTGTGGAAGAACCTGGGATACAATATGGTCCTCTTCATCTCCGCGATCTCCGCGGTTCCTCAGGAACAGCTCGAGTCGGCAAAGATGGACGGAGCCAATTCCGTAAGACGTTTCTTCAGCATCAAGCTCCCATACCTCTGGCCGACGATCTTCTTCGTCGGAATCATGTCCCTGATCAACTCATTCAAGATCTTCCGTGAAGTTTATCTTCTCGCCGGAGACTACCCGTACGACGCACTCTATATGCTGCAGAACTTTATGAATAACATGTTCTCCCACCTGGACAACGCGAAGCTGACGGCAGCTGCGATCATCATGTGTATCGGCATGATCATCATCGTAGGTATCCTCTTTATCGCAGAAGCCCGACTGGGTAGAGATACGGAGGAGTAAACTTATGAAGAGAAATGAGATTACACCCCTCCAGACGATACCGTCCAAGACGCACGAAGAAACACATGA
Source organism: Mageeibacillus sp. UBA1193 (assembly GCA_002310155.1). Lineage (GTDB taxonomy): Bacteria > Bacillota > Clostridia > Saccharofermentanales > Saccharofermentanaceae > Scatonaster. The sequence goes on from DBYF01000124.1 coordinate 7,040, forward strand.
TCACGGTTCGATCCGTGATATTCAGGAAGTTGAGATCGTCCGTCTTTCGGATGAAGAACTCGAGGCCATGCATGCCAAGGCCAGAGTCGATGCGAAGAGAAGAAGCCGTGTAAGAAC
>DBYF01000053.1:0-735 GCA_002310155.1 Mageeibacillus sp. UBA1193
ATTCGTAACGAAGATGAAGTCAACGAAACGAGCGAAGAGATAGCGGCGTTTCTCGGAAGAGGCCTTGAAAACCCTTACAACATCGCGATGGCAGCCGTCGTAGACGGGAAACTCGCAGGTGTCGGAAGAGTCTTCGGCATCGGTGGTCAGAGAAAACTCCAGCACCGCTGTTCCCTGGCGATCGCACTCTATAAGGAATTCTGGGGCTTAGGCATTGGCACCGCCTTGATCAGCAGCCTGGTCGAGCTGGCAAAGAATGTCGGCTGGGAGCAGATGGATCTGGAAGTTGTCGCCGAGAATGAACAGGCATATGCACTCTACAAGAAGTGCGGCTTCATCGATACCGGACGCCGTCACAACGCCATGCGCTTCGACGACGGAACATATCACGACGAGATCCTGATGTACCTTGACCTCAAGGGCTGATCCCATTCAAATCAATAAGTAAAAAGAAAGAGCGCCGTTCCCGACGCTCTTTTTTTATTTCTTATTCTTTCTGGAAGATTTCGCGGGTGCTTTTACCGGCTCGGCTTCCACTTCAGGAGCTTCGACTTCCACATCCGCGGAATCTGACGCGGCCGCTGCAGCAGCTGCAGCCTTTGTCTTCGCCTTCACTTTGGCTTCCTCGGCCATTCTCTCTTTCTTTTTCTTCTCCAGCCACGGGATCAGGCTCTCATGATAGAGGATCGCCATAACCGCGGTGAACGGAATGGAGATCAGGATTCCGATAGGTCC
>DBYF01000053.1:752-6223 GCA_002310155.1 Mageeibacillus sp. UBA1193
ATCGAAATCAGGGAGATCACAGCCGGAACGCCGAGCGAGTCACCGAAGAGGTGCGGCTTGACGACGTAACCGTCGATCGTCTGCAGGATACATGTAAAGATGATGAATGCCACAGCATACATCGGATCTTCCAGTACGAGTACAAAAGCACCTATGAAGCCGCCGACGATCGGACCGAAGGTCGGCAGGATATTCGTGACACCTACGACCACCGAGATAAGAACAACGTTCGGCAGGCCCGCGATCAGCATGAAGATCGCATTGCAAATACCGACACCGATGGCCTCGAGGATCGTGAAACTGATGTACTTACTGAAGATCGCGTTACTTCTCTTAAGGAAATCCGTGTGCTTCTTATACTGTTCTTCCGTAAGGAGCGCGCGGCGGAAACGGTCAATGCCGCGGAAGAGTCTCTTCTTACCGGCAATGAAGTATACCGCCAGGATCATACCGATGAAGGTGTTCAGAAGGATATTCCATACGCTCATCACGGTATTCATGGCAAGTGTAAGATTGCGGGACAGATCCGAGACCATCTTCTCGGTCTGCGTATAGATATTCGATGTCCATGTCGTCGCGTGCAGGTGGATACCATACTTCGCCGCGTAGTCATCGAGCTTCTGCAGATTCTCTTCCACGACGTCCGCATAGTTCTGCGTATTCGAGATGAAGTGCGAGATACTGTCGATCATTTCCGGCAGAACGAGCCAGAAGAACAGACCCAGTGCCAGAATAACGAGCGTAATGGAAACAACGACTGCCAGTGCGTAACGGACCTTGTCCTTCTTCACGCCCTTAAATACTTTGTTATCGAAGAAAACGACCAGCAGGTCGACAAGATACGCGAGGATCGCGCCGATGATGATCGGAGAAACTACCGCCATGGCACTTGACAGCCAGGCACGGACAGCGGGCAGATTATTGAGGATCATGTATGCTACTACACCGGCGATCGCCGCGATAGAATATGCACCCCACCGGTTGCTCAGTGCTTTTTTAATTCTGCCCAAAATAATAATCTCCTTAGAACGTCAGTGTTTCTATTATAAGACCTAAAGGCGAATAAATAAACACGTAATCATTCGGAAGGTGTCGAAAAGCACTTGAATTCAACAGAAATCACATGAGGAAAACAATTTTTCCTCCCGGAATCAGTCTCTCTCAGGTATCCACTTCCGTGTCATAGAAGAGTCTGCCGATCTGGTTGGCAAGGAAATTACCGCTCGTCGTGATCTCGTGCGTCATTTCCGTCAGGATGAATCCATAGATATAGTTTTTGAAGAGTACCGGCAGGATCACACTCTCTCTGCATTTCGGAGGAAGCTCGACGCGACGGAAGAGCTCATTTGTCAGACCGGTCTGGCGCTCTTTAGGGATCACGAAGATCTCTCCTTCCTTCAGGATGCATCGGAGATTGACCTTCTCCGGGAAGATATCCTCGTTATTCTCATCGTAGACCACTTTCTCATCGAAGAGGAACAGTGCGGCATTCTGGAGACCGACCTTGTCGAAGTTGCTGATGACCTGGGATTTCCTGGTTTCCTTATCCACAGGGTCATTGCCGAAATCCGTCAATTCGACCATACAATCCTGGAACTCCGAGCGAAAATTGATCCTACGCTCATTGGCATTGATAAGGCTCTCTGCCTGAGCCAAGATCGCTGCATCGCGCATATGCGTAAAGAGGCGGTTGATAAACTGGTTCGGTCCGCCCGGATTCGCTCCCTGCTCGATATTCACACTTGCCTGAAGTCTTCCGATCGACTGAAGCAGTTTCTCCGCGTCAGTATAGTTCATCGCGCCGTTACCGAAGAAAATATCGATCAGATCCCTTGCTTCCAGGAAATCTTCGACACTCATATAACGCTCCTTGACAGCGATCAGTATCTTTCCGATAAACTCCGCAAAAAGCCTCTGCAGATTGACCGACTCACGTGTGATGTACTCATATCGGTATCTGTAGAAACAATCATTGAACATGCGGTTGATGAACGCGGGGTCGACATTCCGCATCTCCATCTTCGTGTATTCATACATCTCATACGGCAGAGATTCCCTGCCGTAAAGACGTGTTGGGATCTCGACGGATTCCACCTTCTCTCCCGCCATCTGTGCCAGAAGAAGGTCCAGTGACTTTCTTCCCAGGGTAATATCCGCAACACCGATTGACGAAAGAGGCGGGATCATGCGTCCGGCCATCGTCGTGTTATCGAAAGCAAACACCATGATGTCTCGTCCCGGAACGAGTCTTTTCTCCTCCATCGCTTCATAAAGACCGACAGCAACAGAGTCGTTGACACAAAAGACCACCTGGATCCCGGGATTCCTGTCGAGAAGTGCTTTTGCCTCGGAACGGGTATTGATTGACATATCCGTCGCTTCGTAATTGTCCGGTGTAAAGACGACACCATTCTCCTTGAGAAGCCTCTCGAAGATCTCTTTTCTCTTCTCGGAGTCACGGCTGTCCGGACGACCGCCCAGCATACCGAACTTCGTGAAGCCGTTCACATTGATCAGGCAGTCCACCGCCTCCCGGATCCCCGATTCATTATCGTAATTGACGGAGACATAATCCACGATATCCGATGCGGCAAACACGACCGGGATATGATTAATCTGGGAACGGAAACGCTGCTTGACTTTCTCGACGTTAACATTCTCCATACTGCCGAGGTTGATGATCAGGCCGTCGAACTTGCAGAGCTTCTCCAGCTGATAGACGGTATTATAGATATTGAAATACCGGTGATGGCGGCTGTTCTTATCCTTCGTTCCGTCGAAACGTCCGGCGATGACGACCAGATTTAAGTCCTTTCTCTGCCGGATTCCGCTCTGCACATTCTGGATGAACTCCTCACCAAACTCCGTGAAGGTATTCTCCAGTACGAGACCGATCGTTTTCTTTTCCTTATATCCCTTGATCACGCTGTTACCCGTCCTTTTCCCTCGTCATGCGGATCCTGTCCGGATCACTCCAGAAGATCCGGTTCAGGCTTGGAGAAGAGATAACCTTGAGAATAATCTACATCATATCCGACAATTTTCTTCTGGATCTCTTCGTTCTCCACATACTCGGCAATGATACTGACCTTCTTGGAAGACATGGTCTTCCAGCCGGCAATCAGGGCGAGAAGGTTCTCCGACTCAGGGTTGATACAGCAGTTGCGGATGATCGATCCGTCGATCTTGAGGTAATCAGAACGGATGCCCATGACATGCTGCAGATTCGAAAAACCGGATCCGAAATCATCGATGGCGATCATGCCGCCGAGCTCGTGTACGCGGTCAACAAAATTCGTCAGTTCATTGTAGTCGTCGATATCTTCACTCTCGAGGATCTCGAAGACGAAGTTCTCCGGATACGGAACAGATGAGAGCTTATCGTAGATCAATTCAAGCATCTCCTTATTCTTGATATCGCGGATCGATACGTTGATACCGACGCTCTTGTCTTCAATGTCGCGGAACTTCTCGAATACTTTCTGGATCATTATCCTTGAGATCGCGTCATAGAGAACGCCGAAACTTCTTGCCACCTCCAGGAAAGAATTCGGATAGTAGATCTTCCCGTTCTCATCTTCGAGACGCATCAGAGATTCGTAGTGGTTGATCTTTCCTTCGTGGTTATCGTGGATACCCTGAAAATACGGGATGACCTTATCGTTCGCGATCGCATAGTTGATCACGTTGACGATATGGTAGCGCTCGCGGATGCTCTCTTCATCGAGCGTATCTTCTTCCGACGGCTCCGTAACCATGAACTGGATATTCTTCTTTTTCATCTCCGACCTGGACGAATAGTACATGCCCAGATAGTTGTCTTCATCACATCCGTCAAGGACGCTGAAGATCGGAACGATCGCGATGAGTTCCTCTGTGTAATCGAACAGTTCTTTCTGCAGAACTTCCATATCATGGACAAAACTGCTGAGCGTCGACCGGTACGAAGGTACTGCGATCGCGACCATCCAGCCTTCCAGCAGATACATGTGATACTTATGGTTGGAAGAAAAATCCATGCACTTATGGATGTATTCCTGGAACGTGAGCTCGACAAGGTGCGGGGAGAATACTCTCTCCATCTCCGACTGCTCCAGAACATCGATCACGCAGACGCGGTCGTAGCCCTTCAGCTTAATATCGATACTGAGTGCTGCTTCATTCGGGATCTCATCATTCTTCGAGTACAGGATGATCTTTTCACATTCACGGACGAACGGGAGGATCCTTTCTGCATCCGGATCATCTTTACGTTCCTCCAGCCTGCTCTCGATATTCATCAGGCTATTGAGCATGTTACGGTTATCCTGTGCAAGCGATGATGTGTGGGAGAACGCATACGGATTATATTCCTGCGCATACTGGCGTTCGCCCATGACCGTGACTACAAAAGTACCGGTACCTAATACATTTCTTCCGTAGACATTCATGATCTCATCGGAAGTAACACAACCGCACATGTTCGAATTCTCATAAGGTGCGAGTTCCCATCTTGCGCAGTTCAGGAATCCCGAGGTCCTTGCGAAACTGATATATCCGAAAACTGTCTCCGCCTTGGAGAAATTCTCGATCCTCTGGAACAACGCACGGCTGTCCGCGATGATCTTGCCATCGTAGACGAAGGATCTGCGGATCCTTCTCCCCGGCTTGATGTTGTGTCCGCAGAAGAGAAGTTCCTTTTTCTCTTTCGTCTCTACATCCTCACGAAGCGCGTACTCATTCTGGTTCATCGGGTCCGTCCTCGGGAAGGCCTGTTCGAGACTTACATCCTTACGGTGATAAATATGGAGCGGAACTTCGACCTCATCTGCGTGCACATACGGGAAGAGATACACCAGTTCAGGGTGTTCATTCAGGATATTGTCGATTCCCAACTGGCAGACATCGACCGCGTCCTTGCCATCGATCGAAAGGATACAGGACTTGAATGTATCGGTGATCTCAGATTCTTCGCCGATCACCTGCGCGCCGGTCGCGAAAGAGGAATAACTCTCAAACTTCTGTCCGGAGACTGCGGCAATCAGGATCGCACGGTCAGACCAACCTGTCTCATTGAAAACGAAGCCATTCTCCATAAGGTTTCCATGACCGGACTCCGGGAGTGAAGCCACACCGCCACTCATCAGAACACTCGGGAAAAAATCATTACATCTATCGACGAACTGATAGGAATCCTTGTACTGTCCGGAGAAGAACGTCAGGAGAAGCTTGGTATCGTCCTCGACAAACTCCTTTTTGACCTGACCGACAAGCATGTCGACCGGAAGAGGTGTCTGCGTATAATCATCCATGATCGGAATCATGGATGAACGGACTCGTGCCTCCGTGAACGTGGATACCGAGATCACGCAGCGGTTCTGGGCATAATTGCCTTTGTTAACGATCGCCGCACAACTGGTACCGAATATGATTGCACTTGGAACAAGTTTCTTGACAAAACGTGCAAGATCCACCGCCTCATCCGCCATGTG
>DBYF01000053.1:6259-7367 GCA_002310155.1 Mageeibacillus sp. UBA1193
GCTGAAAGATTCAGCTGCTTCAGGGTACTTGATAGTCTCGCTTTAGAGATGTACTGAAAATTCCAGGTAAACATAGCATAATCCCCCTGCGACAGTACTACATTTTCATTATACTCCGCTCAAAACGGGATTTCACTACAGAAATTAAAGGAATTTGAGAACATTTCGTTAAGAAACGGGTCCCGTCCCCGGCAAATCTCTTCCCTCGGTTCGTTTCCGTTTAGGTTCTTTTACGTCTCCCCACGTATTATGAATAGTGAATTGTTTTTCAATTAGGCGCGGTATAGAATACGACTTGGATTTTCATGGGGCCGTATCTCCGTGAAAAGCACTTTTTCGCAACGACAGGAGACATTCTTATGCAGGATGAAAAGAAGTTCAAATTACTGATTATTAACCCGGGCTCGACCTCTACGAAGGTAAGTCTTTTCGAAAATGAAGAATCCATTTTCGAGAAAAGCCTATTCCATGATGCGGATGTTCTCCTTTCTTTTCCGCACGTAAATGACCAGATGCCGTTCCGTTACGGCGTTATCCTCGACATGCTGAAGGACGAGGGATATAAGCCGGAAGAGATCGATGTATTCGTCGGCCGTGGCGGTTCCGCGCACACACAGCCGGGCGGTATCACGAAGATCGACCAGAAGCTCTATGACGATACAGTCGCTGCAGTAGGCGGCAGTGAGCACCCGGCCAAGCTCGGTGTCATGCTCGCATGGAAGTTCGCTCAGGAGTTCAACAAGCCGGCATTCACACTGAATCCGACCAACGTAGATGAGTACGGTGAATATGCACGACTCACCGGTATCAAGGGCATCTACCGTGTATCCCACTCCCACGTTCTGAACCAGAAGGCAGTCGCTGAGTATCATGCGGAAAAAGTGATGGGTAAGAAGTACGAAGACTGCAACTTCGTTGTCGCCCATATCGATGGCGGCATCACCGTCAGTGCGCACGACCACGGTAAGATGGTCGACGGTAACATGGGTGCCGACGGCGAGGGTGCTTTTACACCGACAAGAATCGGATCTGTGCCGGTACTGGCACTTCTTGACTATATTGAAGAACACTCCGTAGCGGACGTACGTCTCCGCTGCTCCCGTGCCGG
>DBYF01000053.1:7425-7906 GCA_002310155.1 Mageeibacillus sp. UBA1193
CAGATCTGCAAGATGATCGGTGAGATGAGCTGCGTTCTCTGCGGTAAGGTCGACGGCATCCTTCTGACCGGCGGACTTCTCCGCTTTGCAGACGTTAAGGAAACGATCGAGAAGCGCTGCGGATGGATCGCTCCGATCAGCGTATATCCGGGCGAGATGGAGCAGGAAGCTCTGGCTCTTCCGGCTCTGAAAGTAATGCAGGGAAAACTTCAGGCACGCACATACTCCGGCGAGGATGTATGGCAGGGATTCGAAGGATTTGAGATCTAAGAAAGCGAGGAAATCTTATGAGTTTAATTGAAAAGATCAGAGCAAAAGCACAGGCAAATGTTAAGAAGATCGTTCTCCCGGAGGGTGACGAGAAGCGTACCGTGAAGGCCGCGGAACTGATCAAGAAGGATGGCCTCGCAGAGCCGATCCTCATCGGTGATCCGGATGCCGTTGCCAAGGTCGCTGCCGAGCAGGGCGCGGACATCACAGG
>DBYF01000047.1:0-4318 GCA_002310155.1 Mageeibacillus sp. UBA1193
ATCGCAAGAGAAATCATTAAGACGACCCAGATCCCGAAGGAATAATTCTTATGCTGCGGAGTTGGGTGATCTATATTCTTTCTCTGCTGGGAGCTGTCGCCTTTTTCCTCTTTTACAAGATGTGGCTGTCCTGGTTCATACTGCTCATCGTGATCTCGATCCTTCCGGTCGCGATCCTGATCAGTGTGACATGCTCGATGTTTTTCAAGATGGAAGCGGATGCTTTTCGAAAAGTACTGAAAGGAGAAGAGACGGAGATCTCTTTTACGTCCTTCGGACTGGATGCTTTTCCGTACGCGTTAAGCTTAGTTAAGATCAAGCTGGTCGAGACGATGACCGGTGAAGTCAGCATGATCCGTTTCCTGTCCCAGGGCAATACGACTGACAGCGTCATCATTAAGACAGATCACTGCGGTACCTACCGTTTCACCTCTGCGAAGGTCCGTATCTATGACCTTTTCGGTCTGATCTTCATTCCCAGGACGCTCGAAGTCGCGGGCGAAGTCGTCGTACTTCCCACACCGTGTATCCCGCAGGCGATGCCGGACTTGAGCGGCTTTAAGGCCAAGGGCCTTCAGAAATCGAATGTTCCCAACGCGGAGATCTACGATATCCGTGAGTATATTGCGGGAGATCCCGTCAAGCGCATCCACTGGAAGCTGTCCGCGAAGAAAGACATGCTCATGATCAAGGAGTCCCAGGAAGAGACCTTCGGCCATTCCCGACTTTATCTTCCGCTGTCCAGAGACAGAGATAAGCTCGACCATTATCTGGGAGAAGTGCTTTTCACGTCGAAATACCTGCTGAAACATGATATTGAGCACAGGATACGTGTGCTGCCGTCAGGACGAAGAGAGATCGCCTTTGATGTCGCGTCGGAAACAGACCTCGACAAGGCGATCATCGATATCCTGCATATGCCGATACCGGAGGACCTGGAAGATGAGTAGAGGGAATGCCGGTAAAAACAGGAATAAGAAAAGACTGACGGAGAATCGTCTGGAAAAGGCGCAGGCTTCGGTAGCGGAGCAGCTCGCCCTCCAAGAGGAGAAACGTAAGAAGGAGCTCAAGAAGAATAGGAAGAAATCTTCGGTCACCCTCGTGAGCGCGGTCAGAAAAGAATCGCGTCCGACGACACTGACGATGATCTTCTCCGTGATCCTCGCGACTATGCTCGGCGCCGGCTTTACCTTCATGCTGACGACGACGTATGACCTGAAGATCAACTATACGCTCTTTACGATCCTTCTCGGCCTGATCTGCTGGGGCACGTCTTACTGTCATGCCTCTGAAAGCAAGTCCGTGCCGTTCGTGCTGGCGGGTTTCCTCGGGATGCTTGCGCTGTTCATCTGTGCCTTCGATATCCTGAATGTGCAGACGCAGGTCAACTACGCATACTCGATCCTGCAGATAAACGCGTTCAGCGGTCTGGAGCCGGTCTATACCGATCCGAAAGAACTCAATGAGATCGCGCGGCCGATCACACTGCTGGCGCTCCTGATCAATCTGATCCCGGCATTCTTTACGACGTTCGTCATAGAGAAAAGAAAGCATATCCTCATCGCGCTGGTGTGGTATATCCCGTTCCTCTTCTGTACGACAGTCATCGCGTTCAAGACACCGGACGCGTGGCCTTGCGTCCTTGCCGTGGGCGGTGTGCTGATCCTTCTGATCTTCCAGTTCGTCCGACGTCTCGGCGATGATACCGTGGACGAGCGTATGCTCAAGATCTCGGTCCCCGTAATGATCTTCTGCGCCCTGCTCAGTGCTTTTTTCCCGGTATCCGATTACGACAAGGATAAACTCGCGGAGAAACATTTCACGCAGGTCCAGGACCTCTTTAATGACTTTGGAAAGAACCTGCCGTTCGGTAACTGGGGAGGAAAGAAATCCGGAGACGATGATGAACCGGAAGTGGGATTCCAGGGTGCCATCATCGCGAACGAAGACGAAACCGTGACTACACAGACAAACGTGGTTTCCGAGGATCTTCGCAAGGCGGGATTCTTTAATCCTCCGGATGTGAAGCTCCTCAAGATGATCCGCTACTATAACGATACGGAAAATCACATGGTCATCACGGTCGGACGAATGATCTACCTGAAGTGCTCGAGCATGGAGGAGATGAAGGGTGACAGCTGGCAGGTACACTACTATGGTGATATCAAGCCGCAGGAGTCATACATGCTTAATGCCTCGGAGATCGAGGGAAGAGAAGCCGACTATGTCCTGTCGATCCAGCCGTATGTGCCGATCCCGGTATATCTGATTCCGGAGTATGTCGATCATTTCTACCTGTCCGAGGAGAGTCAGTACGCGAGCGCACACATCGATGTCCGGAGGAACTGGAATCTGGCGGAGAGCGTTCTCAATCCCGGTGAGTCTGTCTATAACTATTCGTTCAATATGACACCGGTCAAGCGTACACCGGAGTGGAATCCGGAGTATCTGGAAGAAGTGTACGGCACCTGTCTGGAAGTTCCCGAAGAGACCAGAAAAGGTATCCTCGACAGCGGTATCCTGCCTAAGTGGTATACGGAGGTCCTCGAGGGGAAAAGCGAGATGTCGACGGCGGAAAAAGTCGGCTCCGTTATCGAGTATGTCAGAAGTCTCCATCCTTATGACGCTCAGACACCGTACGCGCCGGAGGGAGCGGATTTCGTCACATGGTTTATGACACAGAGCCAGACCGGATTCTGCGTTCATTACGCGACAACAGCGGCTGTTCTCCTGCGTATGATCGGTGTGCCGACACGATATGTCAGCGGCTATCTGGTGAGCTGCGATCCATACAGTACGAAGTTCGAAGTCTCCATGAAAGATGCCCATGCGTGGATCGAGTTTTTCGATCCGGACTACGGCTGGGTCATGGATGATCCGACGCCCGGAAACGGCATTGCAGCGAGCTATTTTAACGCATATTCGATCGCGAAAGAATACGGCGATATGAACTATGACTACCGTCTTTCTCCGACACCTCGTCCGAAGCCGGTAAAGAAAGTGACCGCGACTCCGACTCCGGAAGTTACAGTGGAAGAAGAGGAATCGTCCGGAAACAAGATTCCGTCTTTCCTGACGCACCCGGCTTTCTTCGGAGTTCTCGGTATTCTCGGATTCATTCTCCTGCTGCGTCTGGCATATATCGTATTCTGGAAACGCCAGGTCGGATCCGGCTCGGTGAACCACCGCGCGGCTTCGTATAACAAGTACTACTCGATGCATAACCGCATCCTGCAGGCGCCTCCGTCACGTGTTGTGGAATCGATCCGTAAGAAAGCAGAGTTCGCCGAGGGTGATATTACCGACGACGAATTGAAGAAACTCGTCCGGTTCGGTGAGCACAATCTGAAGATCCAGCGGGAGGGCCGTCCGTGGCCGAGAAGGGTACTGTCGCGTATCCTCCGAGTGAAAATGTAACGGCTCGAAAAGAACTCCCCTTCGAGATCTGAAGTGAGAATATCAAATCATCTGCCGGTATCATCTGTGGTACAATCAAGATATCTAATTCTAGTATAAGGCAGGTGTTTCCTATGGATCTTGTAAGTATGATTCTCAAGAATATGACGTCGAATTCTTCTATCGGCGCACTGGCAGAAAAGGCCGGCGTTTCGGCAGATTCTGTTGAAAAAGCAGTTACTTCGGCAGTTCCTTCCCTGATCGGATCTCTGACGAAGAACGCATCTTCCGCAGAAGGCGCAAAGTCCCTTATGGGTGCTCTGGCGCAGCATAACGATTCCAGTGATGTTTCTTCCCAGATCGCTAACGCGGACGCAGAAGACGGTAATAAGATCATCGGCAAGATCATGGGTGATGATAAGGATGACTTCATTTCTTCCATCGCGAAGAAGGCAGGTATCGATGCCGGTGCGTCCAACAAGATCCTGAGCAATATCTCTCCGGCGCTCCTCTCTATGATCTCCCAGGCGGCGAAACCGGATACTCCGGAATCCATCGCGAAAGAAGCGGAAGAGAGAGAAAAGGCAGCTAAGGAAGATAAGGGCGGCTCTTTCCTCGGAGGTTTCTTCAAGAACTTCATGAAGGATCCGGATGACAAGGTCGAAGAACCGAAGAAAGAGAGCAAGGGCGGATTTGATATCAGCGACGGCATTGATGGATCGGATCTTCTCAGCATCCTCAAGAACACAATGCTCTGATATTCCTTGAATCAAAAAGAGAAAAGCACCTCCTGCGACTCAAACATGTACGCTTGATGCGTAACTCGTCGCCGGAGGTGTTTTCTCTTTTTCCCTTCTCGTGCGTAAGTGTTCTTGAGGATGCGTGGAGGCTTGATGGAAAGAATAATCTTCCGGAGGAAGCC
>DBYF01000047.1:4380-10621 GCA_002310155.1 Mageeibacillus sp. UBA1193
TAATCTTCCGGAGGAAGCCTCCGCAGGGCGAAGCCCGAGGACCAGCGACGGAGGAAGTATTATTCTTTCCTTACCAGCCCATGTCCAGCAGCCAGTTATTCAGTGCTCTTTCTCTTTCTCTCTGCGACAGGCCTTCGGGCATTCTGTATTCGCTCTTGATGTTGCCGTCAGCGATGTAGAGGACGCGGGAGCAGTTGGATGCGACCTTGGCATCGTGGGTGACCATGAGTACGGTGGTGCCCTCGAAGTTCAGCTTCTTGATCTCTTCGATGACTTCCGCGGAGGACTGCCGGTTCAGTGCACCGGTCGGCTCATCGGCGAAGAGGATCTTCGGGTTGTTGACCATGCTTCTGGCGATGCAAGCGCGCTGGAGCTGTCCGCCGGAAACTTCGTTGATATCGTTGTTCGCGATCTCGATGATGCCGAGCTTTCTCATCAGTTCTTCGCAGCGGGCGACCTTCTCTTTTCTGGACTCATCGCTCTTCTCGCACTCGACGGCAGGGAGGAGGATGTTATCCATGATGGTCAGATTCTTCATCATGAACATCTGCTGGAAGATGAAGCCCATGTCGTTCAGACGGACGGAAGCGAGTTCTTTTTCCGAAAGAGAAGTGATCTCTTTTCCATCGAGCTTGACCTCACCGGATGTGGCCTTGTCCATACCCGATACGGAATAGAGGAGAGTGCTTTTACCAGAGCCGGACGGGCCCATGATGCCGACCATCTCGCCTTCCTCGACGTCGAAACTGACATTCTTCAGAACGTTGTTCTGACGCTTCTCGATAACGTATGTCTTGCAGAGATCTTTTACTTCCATTAACTTTTTCATTTTCGTATCCTCCGTTTTCTTTACTCAATGTTTGCGGTGTCGACGGCCTTGATGGATCTGCTCGAGAGCGAGGTCAGGAAGGCGGTGACCAGGGTGGTGATGACGATGATCGCGGGGTAGATCAGGAAGATCTGCAGCGGATCGATCGCGTAGTCGATTTCGCTTGTGCCCATCATGCCGAAGACGGGGCTGCAGCAGAGCTTGGTCATCGGGATCGAGAGCGCGGCGGCCAGGATCATGGCGAAGAGCGTGACGATGCCGAATCTCAGGATGTGCCAGATGTAGATCTTTTTGTTTCTGAAACCGATGGCTTTGAGCAGTGCGATCTGGCTCTTTTCGTCGGCGATGAAGGAAATCTCCATGAGGATCGTAACCAGGATGACGACGAGGATCGTGATGCCCAGGAGCAGATACTGTACGGCGAGCATCGTGGGTACGACGCTGATGCAGGAAGCAACATACTCGGCAGCGGTTTCGACCTTGTCATTCGTGAAGTTGGCTTCGATGATCTGCTTTCTTTCCTCGATCACTTTTTCGCTCGGGTGATCGTCAAAGTCGATCTGGAAAGCCATTCTTGCCGAGGAGTATTTGTTGTCGACCGGAGCATCCGGGTGCAGGCGCATTACCTGACCGAGCTGGTTGAAGGACTCGTAGTATGCGGTGATGATGCATTCGATCTGCTCTGTGCCGAAGTCGATCGTGACCATGTCGCCGATGCCGACGCCGAGTTCTTTACTCAGATTCGTGGTGACCGCGACTTCGTTTTTGCTTCTCGGTGCGGTGCCTTCGGTGAAAACGAGCTTGTCAAAATCTGTGCGGAAGCCCTGCTCGCAGACAACACGGTTGGCTTTGCCGTTTACATCCACACTGTAGGTGAACTGACCTTCCTGGGAGAAGTGGCCCGGGATACCCAGTTCGGCGAGCTTTTTGTCTTTTTCATCGAAATACTTCTCCATATATTCTCTGTCGTGGCCCATGATCTTCATGGACTCGGACACGCTGTCCAGATACAGGTCGCTCTTGGTGGCGAAGGTGTGGATCAGGTTGTCGCTCTGCATGGTGTTGGTGGTGTTGACCATCATCAGTACGAAGAGCATACAAAGTGTGAAAGCGATGATGATGGAGATATAGCGCTTCGGGCTAGAGATCGTGTCGTTGATGGCAAGGAAGCTGCTCGTACCGGTGCTTTTCGCGCGGGATAAGTGGAGCTTGCTTTTCTTGCTGTAGCGTTCGCCGCTTTGGCCGGTTCTGATCGCATCGACCGGGGTGGCTTTCTTGACCATGCGGGTGGCCAGCCAGGAGAGGAGCACGATGACGATGACGACGATCAGGGCGCCGATGGCGTTGATGCCGATGCCGAGGCGGCTGCCGAGCATCATGTTCTCCGTGACGGAAGCCATCAGGAGGTTATTGAGCGGGATACTCAGGAAGAAGCCGAGGACCGAGCCGACGATGGCCATGCCCAGGTACTTCGTCAGGTACAGGACGCGGATCTTTCTGTTCTTGATGCCGATGGCTTTCATGACGCCGATCTCTCGGTATTCCTTGGTGATCGTGAAGGAAAGCGAGACCTTCAGGACGACGAAGGAGAGGATGATCATGCAGACGGAAAGGATCAGCACGATGAAGGCGACGATCATGTCCATGACGTAGATCAGGGAGATAACGGATGCCGGCTGCGCGAAGGCAATGTTGCTGCAACTTGCGGAGGCTTCCTGAACGGCACTGACGTCATTTGAATCGATGCAGCAGACCTGACCGGAATAATCTTTTGCGATCAGCTCGTTGGAGGCGAACTTGTTGTAGTCATCGGTGTGCAGCAGGATACGTGTGTTTCCCATGAAGTTCGATCCGAAGAGAGCATCCTTGACTTTGCCGTCAATGATCAGGCGGACGGTGATGTCTTCCTGGCCGATCTCGAGGATATCGCCTTCCTTGAGGTCGTTGGTCTTCATGAAGTTTCCGGTGACATAACAATGGCCCGGCTCAAGTGCTTTTGGCGTATTATCGTTCTTATCGAAGAAGTTGAAAGTGGACTTCGAATAGTCCTGCATCAGCAGGACGTTTTTGGTCTCGATCTTACTTCCATCGCCCTTCTTGAGGAGATCCTGAGAACCGTAGATGACGGTGTCCAGACGGTAGGCGTCGATAGCGGGCTCGGTTTTGAGCATCTTGTCGAGAGCGCCGACGGAATCGGTGCCCATTGTGATGATGACGTAATCACCTACGCCGGCCTGATCGAGGTAGTAGGATGTGCCGTTCATGACGCTGATGACGTTATTGAGGCCGGCGCCTACGAACATCGCTGCCAGAGTGATGAACAGCAGCACGATCAGGTTCATGGCCTTTTTCTTTTTCAGTTCTTTTTTCAGAATGCGGAAGAACATCGTTGTGATTCCTTTCTTGTTGTATGTGTTTTTGTTTTGTGGCTGCCGGGCCGGCGGGGTTGATTTTAGGAGGGTGCCGCCGACCCGATTTCTCATTCTGTGACTTCATGATAGCGCGGCAATTATTAAACAATCATTAAATGCCGAAACAGTTGCGTTTACGGGTAGAAAAATGTTTTTGGAAAATGCAACAGATTAAAAAATCCGCTCGTCTAATTATCAGAAACCGTTCCGGAAAACGGAACCGGCGGGATGGGAAGTTCCCGTTGAGACAGGAGGTTTGTTATGAAAAAGAAAGTTGCTTCACTACTTCTTGCCTGTGTGGTGTTAGCTTCATTCGCTGCCGGCTGCTCCAAGTCAGACAGTAAGAAACGGGCGGAATCCACAAGAGCAGAACACAATGATGTTTATGGTGATATTGCATACGAGACGACAGCTATGGAGTCAGAAGAATGGTCAGATAGTCTCGATCTTTCCTACGAGCAGGATGTAGCTGACGATGGCCAGATGGTTAATCCCGGAACAGGAAACGCGGATACAAAAGCAGACGCGAAGAAAGAGATGCTGGTCTTCCGCTGTACGATCGCACTCGACACCCTGAACTTCGAAGAGTCAGTTACCGCGCTGAAGACGAAGATCGCGGAATATCACGGTTTTGTAGAAAGAGAGAATCAGTCAGATGGTAATAACAGTAATGGCCGTTACATTCTTGATGAAGAAGATAAAGACTATTATTACACAGCAACGATCCGCATCCCGTCGGAGTACTATGAGTCTTTCGTAAGCGCAGCGTCCGGTATCGGTACACTACGTTCCAAGAACAGCTCCGTCGATAACGTGGCTACACGCTACGGTACACTGCAGAGCGATCTGGAGATCTACGAGGCGGAATACGACCGCTACCTCAAGCAGTACAACGAGACAGAAGACGAGACAGTCGCTCTTCAGATCCAGAGAGAACTCCGTGATCTGGCGATCACGATCTCGAACATCAAGACAGAGATGAGCATGCTCGAGAGTGATGTGGCTTATTCCTATGTCACGATCACGATCCACAAGGTTTCCGAGAAGAAGATCAAGAAGGAAGAGAAAGAAGTGAAGGAAGAAGATTCCTTCGGTACGAAGCTGTCCAAGACGGCGCAAGAATCCTGGGACGGATTACTCGGATTCCTGCAGGGCATCGTCCTGTTCTTCGTCGCTAACTGGTGGATCCTGCTTCTTATCCTTATCGCCTTTGGTCTGGTGTTCTTCTTCAGCAGAAGAAGCATCAAGAAGGCCCGTGCGAAGGCCGAAGCCCAGCGAAAAGAATTCGAAGCGCATCATGCTGAGCGCATGAAAGCATATCAGGCAGCAAAGGACCAGGTGGAAGCGGAGAGCAGGGCACGTAATGTGGAGAACCAGGCACAGATCCAGGCACGCATCGCATCCCAGAGAGCCGCAGAGCAGGCCGAAGCTGCAAAGGCAGAAGCATCCGAGACAGTCGAAGAGAAGACTGAGGATCCTGATGTCGAGGAAACTAAGAAAGAATAATTGCCGGAAAAAGGAAAAGGAAACTGAAGTAACTGGGGCGTAGGTCGCCTCAGTGGGAAGTGCCGGGGATCAGGCCTTCTTCACCACAACGGTGACGGAGAAATCCCCGGTATTTTCTTTTGTCGCGAAAATATCTCCGTTCATCATACGCATCAGGGATCTGGCGATGTAAAGACCCAGTCCGGAGCCCGGTGCTTTTTCCGAATTCGAACCGCGGTAGAAAGACTCAAAAAGATGTGGGATCTCATCTTCCTTAACGGTGCATCCACTGTTGGTGACGGTGATCAGACGGCAGTCCTCTTCATCAGAGAAACTGATCTTTACCCACTTCCCGTCGCCATACTTGATCGCATTCTCAAGAAGGTTCTGGAGAACTTCCTCGAGGCGGTCGCGGTCGGCGGAGAGAAGGACATTACTGTATTCACCGATCGTAAAGTCCGTGCGCAGGGAAGAGAACTTCTCCTTATAGAGACCCTTGATGCGGTCCATGATCTCATTAAGATAAACTTCACTCACCGTTACTTCGAGATTGAGGAAATCTTCCTTCGACGCGGTGACGATATCGGCGACATACTTCTCGATCTCGGACGCGTTGTGTTCGATGCCGGCGATGGCTTCCTTACGTTTTTCTTCGGTATCGTAGATGTCCTCATCGAGCGCGCGGGTATAGAGCTTGATGGCCGACAGCGGTGTTTTTATATCGTGGGAAAGCGAGAGGATCAGCGTCTTCTTATCCTTCTGAAGTTCCAGCTCGCGCTCCTTATTCGTCTCGAGGTTATCGCGGAGCATGTTGATGCCCCAGAGGAATCTGCCGAAGAATTTACTCTTCTCTTCCTTGACCGGAGCGGAGAGATTTCCGCGGGCGAGCTCAACGGAGAGCTTGCTCATCGCGTTGAACGGGCGGAGGATCCTTTTCTCGACATAGAGCAGGATCACGACCGTGATCACAAGCGAGAGTCCGAGGCCGATGTTCATGTAGATCAGGGGACGGAGGTCCGGCTTGATCTCGTATTCAAAACGGATGAGTGTGCCGCAGACTTCCTTGACCGCATAGTCATTGTTGACGACTTCATTCGGATCAAAGGTGGAGACGCGGAGAAGGGAAGGGTAGTTCTCCATATCGAAACCGAGGCGCGTATCCGACTTCGGATCGCCACGGCGGAACTCTACCTGAGCAGGATATGCGCTGATTAATGCGACGATGATATCAAGGTCTTCCGCTGCACGGGAGACGTCTACGCGGTACTGTTTAGATGCATCTTTTTTCAGGCTTCCGAGAAGAAGGAAATTGCAGATCGCAAGTATCAGAAGCTCGACCGCGATGATCACGCAGGCGACCACACGGAAGCGCGCCATGCCGGATCCATAGGTGCTTCGAAGCTCGGTGCTTTTTCCTTTCGGTTTACTCATAGCGGTACCCCGTGCCCCACACCGTGATGATGTGCTTCGGATTCTTCGGATCCTTCTCGATCTTCTCGCGGAGCCACTTGATGTG
>DBYF01000134.1:0-1687 GCA_002310155.1 Mageeibacillus sp. UBA1193
CTTCTTTCCCAGCTGTTTTTCGACAACGAAAAGTTCTACAGTTTCTGCGAGAATTGCAGGATCGCAGGGATCGACGTACCGATCATCCCGGGCATCATGCCGGTCATCAACGCCGCGCAGATCCGGAGAATGCTCTCGCTTTGTAACGCTTCGTTCCCGGAGCGGTTCAACCGGATCGTGAGAAAGTACGAAGATAGAAAAGACGCTCTGTTCGATGCGGGAATGTCTTACGCGCTGTCGCAGATCATCGATCTTCTCGCGAGTGATATCCCGGGCATCCATCTCTACACGATGAATAATCCTGTTGTCGCAAGAAGGATCTGTGAAGGCATTCGGAATATAGTATAATTCTCTCTAGAAAACATTGGGAGAGAATGCGATATGGGATTATTTGATTTCCTTACATCCGGGGATGCTTCCTACGGATACAAGACCTATAAGAACAAGCACGGCTGGAACAACGAGAAGATGCTCGAACTTCTCATGAACGTATCCTCGTCCTTCGGCACACCGAAGATGGGATGGATCAGAGCTTTCGGAAAAGAACGCGAAGTAGTTGTCTTCCCACAGCTCAACGACATCAACTACATCTACGTCGATGCGCAGGAGAAGAAGATCATTGTCAGCATGGCGCCGAAACCGGGACAGGTCGGAGGCGCGGTCGACCACGTGGATACGATGGACGGTTCCCTTGACGATCCGAATCCTCTCGGCGCGACCGTTGACTCGATGGAGCCGGTCTCTGAGATCTGTAAGGTCGTGGAGGATCTTCTCAATAACCCGCCCGCGTGATTTATACGGCTGGTGTATATCAGAAGAATAAATAGTGCGATACAATAAAGACGGTGGCAGAAAATGCCATCGCCTTTTTTGTGCTTGAAATCAGGAGGAGAGACATGCTCAGACTTAGACCATATAAACCATGTGACGCCGGGAAAGTTGCGTCCTGGATCGATAACGAGAGAACATATCAGCTGTGGGGCGGAAAACTGATCGGAGATTATCCGCTCACCGCGGAGGCGATCAATAAGAAGTACCTTCAGGAGAACGGCGGATGCGAAGAGGAAGACAATTTCTATCCGATGAGTGCTTTTGACGAGGACGGAATCGCCGGAAGTCTCATCATGAGATACATCAAGGGAGATAACAGGATCCTCCGTTTCGGATGGGTCGTTGTTGACGGTTCCCGCCGCGGTAAAGGCTATGGAAAAGAACTGATCCGCCTGGCGCAGCAGTACGCTTTCACAGTTCTGAAAGTTGACACCGTTACGATCGGTGTATATGAGTGTAATACCTCAGCGTATAAGTGCTATCTTGCCTGCGGCTTCCGTGCATCGACCGTATGCGAGGATTCGTTCGTAGAGATCGACGGGAAGAACGAGCGCATCGTTGAACTGGAGATCAGTAAAGACGAGTGGCTCAGGACGCTCGGCGAAAATAAATAAGAAGAGGTGCAGACTATGGCGCAAACATCCATTTCCACGACGTTTGATTACAGTGTCCCCCTTTCGGAACAGCTTCCGATGATCCGTAAAGCGGGCTTCACACATATATCGTTTGGAATGGATTACACGCATAGCGGCCTTCTCGATGAGAAGAGCTGGGATGGGCTTCGTAAGCTCCTTCAGGAGAATGACCTTCTAGTCGATACTGTTCACGGCTACGATCTCGACAGGGAGGATTCTCT
>DBYF01000134.1:1754-2191 GCA_002310155.1 Mageeibacillus sp. UBA1193
TCGAAGACGATGAGTACGATGAGAAATTCCGTGTGGTATCCGGTAGGATCAAGGAGATGGAGAGGATCGCGAAGGAGACCGGGATCCGCTTCGCGTTCGAGAATATGGTACCGGGAAAGCCGACAGACCTCTGTGTAGAGATGGTCAAGATGGCGGATCCCGAGTACATCGGATTCTGCTACGATTCCTCGCACGATCAGATCGACGGTCCGAGACCGATGGATCTTCTTTCTGAACTGAAAGACCGTGTCATCGCGGTACACCTTTCCGACCGTATCCGTGAGTTTGTCGATCACGTCATCCCCGGAGAAGGATTCATCCGTTTTGATGAGATCATTCCGTTGCTGAAAGAATCGTCCTTCAGGGGTCCGGTCCTTATGGAAGTCGGAG
The DNA here is from genome assembly GCA_002310155.1 of Mageeibacillus sp. UBA1193. GTDB lineage: Bacteria > Bacillota > Clostridia > Saccharofermentanales > Saccharofermentanaceae > Scatonaster. Next base: position 2,145 of record DBYF01000134.1, read on the forward strand.
TCACGAACTCAAAGTATAAAGATCCGGAAGAACTCGTCATGAGAGCG
>DBYF01000134.1:2254-3168 GCA_002310155.1 Mageeibacillus sp. UBA1193
CTTTTAAAGAGATGGATAAGACCTGTTTCGAACTGTACGATCAGGTCACACAGAATGTAGAGATAAAGTCGGAGTACCGGATCAAGCATATCGACAACGGACTCGGGGGAATGCTTCTTGAAGAAGTTCCTGTTGAACCGCACGTGAAGGACTTAAGCGTCTATGAGCGTGCCTGTGATTACGAGAACTTCTTCGACATCACGAACTGGCGCTTCTACATGGCATTTGACGGGGAGACACCTGTCGGCGCGGTGACGGTCGCGGGAACGACACCGGACATGAATATGCTCGGCGGAAGAACGGATGCATGCGTACTCTGGGACATCCGCGTATCTGATGCGTATAAGCATCAGGGCATAGGACAGGCGCTTTTCGATATGGCAAGAGCCGGCGCGAAAGAAGACGGCTATGCGCAGATGGTCATCGAGTGCCAGAACAATAACGTGACGGCCTGCAACTTTTATAAGAAGCAGGGAGCAAAGCTCGGTAAAATCGATATGTACGCCTACTACACCGAGCCGGACGTAAAAGACGATATCCAGTTTATCTGGTATCTCGATCTGTAAAAGGAGAAAACTTATGACGTGTAGATTCGTACGGATCCAGGGAAGAGACATAGCTTACAGAACGCAGTACCCGAGAGGGATCTTCGCGATGTGCTGGCGCCTGATCGGAGACGGCGTGATGTCACCGGAGGACGAGAAGCTCTTCCGCGATATCGATGACTGGTTCAAGGAGAATCTTCCGGAGCCTGTTCCCTGCCAGGACGGGGCAAAAGTCATTACGTTCTTTAAGACTGAAACTACAAAAGAAATGCTGGAAAAGATCGCACCGGCGATGGCTCTTCTCGATAAGTATGAGCAGCCGTACGATCTGGTATATACCAATTCCGTCGGAACCATCGTGTACGAAGA
>DBYF01000022.1:0-233 GCA_002310155.1 Mageeibacillus sp. UBA1193
ATCGAGTACGAACGGGTCGAGGATAAGTTTGCTTTTCTTTCGCTTGGCGAAGCGCAGCTGATGATCAATGAGATCAACGGTCATTGGGAGACCGGGAAGCTGGAGTATCCTCTTGGAAGAGGGATCAATTTCCAGATCGAGATCGATCATGTGGAGGAATTCGTTGCCCGCATAAAAGAAAAAGGCGTGGTTCCGTTTAAAGATATATTCACCAGCAAGTACCGCTGCGACGG
>DBYF01000022.1:290-2539 GCA_002310155.1 Mageeibacillus sp. UBA1193
AAGAGGAGTGATCTGATGAATCATGATGAGCAGAGAATATGGCTGATCAAGCAGCTTCTGGCGGAGAGGTCGGATGTAGCCGACGTGGAAATACCCTCCGGCGAAAAGGAACAGAAAGATCTCCTTCGGGGGCTTATGAATATCCGTATGCCCGACCCGATCAGTGAGGAATTTCTGAAGATTCAGGATGAATATCTGACGGCGGAAAATGAAGCGGAAGGAATCGTGAGATTAGAGGATCTTACGCCCATCGGATCGGATGCGCGGATCTATCTGTGGCAGGGAGATATGTCCAGGCTAGCGGTGGATGCTGTGGTAAATCCGGCTAATTCCGGCTTCACCGGCTGCTATCAGTGGCTGCATTCATGTCTGGATAACATCCTGGGTTCCAAGGCCGGCATCCAGCTTCGGCTTTACTGCAATGACATTATCGAGAAACAGGGATATCCGGAACCGACCGGAGGCGCCAAGATCACGCCGGCATTTAATCTTCCGGCTAAGTTTATCATCCATACCGTCGGCCCGATCGTGCAGCATGTTCTGACGAAACAAAATGAAGACGATCTGGCTTCCTGCTACCGTTCGATCCTGAAACTGGCAGATGAAAAAGGCCTTTCGAGTGTCGCCCTCTGCTGCATTTCTACCGGTGTATTTATGTTTCCGAATGAAAGAGCAGCGGAGATCGCCGTGGCGACAGTGAAGGAATATCTGGATACGACCGGAAGCGGACTCAAAGTGCTTTTCAATGTGTTTAAGGATATTGATCTTCTGTTTTACCAGAACCTTCTGAATCGAGGTGATTGTAATGTATGAAAAACTGAAGCAAGCCCTCTCTGAGGCGGATGCTGTCGTGATCGGTGCCGGTGCGGGTCTTTCTACTTCGGCGGGCTTTATCTATAGCGGCGAGCGGTTCGAGAAATACTTTTCCGACTTTTCGGAAAAGTACGGTTTTACGGACATGTATACCGGCGGCTTTCATGTACTTGGGATGGAGCCGGAGATCATGTGGGCGTACTGGTCCAGATACATCTACATCAACCGTTATCTGGATGCGCCGAAACCTGTGTATGACGATCTCTTCTCGCTGGTGAAAGACAAGGACTATTTCGTCCTGACGACGAACGTGGATCACTGCTTCCAGAAGGCGGGATTCGATAAGGAAAGGCTCTTTTATACCCAGGGGGATTACGGTCTTTTCCAGTGCACGGAACCCTGTACGCAGGACACCTACGATAACGAAGAGATGATCAAGAAAATGTACGAGCAGCAGAAGGATATGCGGATCCCATCCGAGCTGATCCCGAAATGTCCGAAGTGCGGAAAACCGCTTACCATGAATCTTCGTTCCGACGACAAGTTTGTCGAGGATGACGGATGGAAACTTGCGTGCTCGAGATACGAAGTATTCCTGGAGACGCATAAGCCGGGGAAAGTCCTTTTCCTGGAGCTGGGTGTCGGGTACAACACACCGGTCATCATTAAGTATCCGTTCTGGAAAATGACCGCGCAGAATCCGCAGGCGACCTATGCCTGCATCAACTTCGAGGAAGCCCTCTGTCCGGAGGAGATCAAGGACCAGGCGATCCTGATCACAGGCGATATCGGCGAGGTCCTAAAGGAGCTGAAGCCATGATCATCCAGACAGGCATGCGCACCGATATTCCGGCCTTTTATTCCGAGTGGCTCTGTAACCGGATCAAAGAAGGCTTCGTCCTCGTGCGTAATCCCTATAATCCTTCGCAGGTGACAAGATACAGTTTGTCTCCGGAGGTGGTGGATCTGATCTCTTTCTGTACCAAGAATCCCGCGCCGATGCTGCCGAAGATGGACGTGCTGGATCCTTACGGACAGTACTGGTTTGTGACGATCACGCCTTATGGAAAAGACATCGAGCCGAATGTTCCGGATAAGGAGCGGGTGATGGAGTCTTTTCAGAAGCTTTCGGAGCGGGTCGGTGTGGACAGCATGGGCTGGCGCTACGATCCGATCCTCGTCGATGCGGCTCACTCTGTGGAATGGCATATAAAGATGTTCGAGAAGATGGCAGCGACTCTTTCCGGCTACACGAAGACCTGCGTCATCAGCTTCCTGGACATCTACAAGAAAGTCGAGCGGAACTTTCCGGAGGCGCTGGAAGTCTCTCTGGATGACCGGATGACTCTCGGTAAAGCGTTTATCGAGATCGGAAGAAAGTACGGCATGACGATCCGTCCTTGTGCCGAGGGAAAAGCACTTGCGCCTTATGGTGC
>DBYF01000034.1:0-3370 GCA_002310155.1 Mageeibacillus sp. UBA1193
CAAGAGACGGTCTCTTTTCTTTTTCTCTTCATTTCCTATTCCGCAGTTTTTGAAGCATTGGATGTTACATTTCTTTTGTAAACTGACTTTTATATATTTTTTCAATATGATATATTTTGATACGCACGCATATATGTGCAGGAGGTAAGAAAATGAATCATCCGTTTTCGATGAAGACCGAAAGTGTTATCAACGAACTCCAGACCGACATAAAGGCCGGCCTCACTAAGACCGAGGCAGACAAACGTCTTGCCAAGTATGGTCCGAACTCCCTGGGAGAAGAGAAGAAAGTCCCGCTGTGGAAGAGATTTTTAGGCCAGTTTGCCGATGCTATGGTACTGATCCTGATCGGCGCGGCAATCCTTTCCGCGATCATGGCGATCAAAGAAGGCGGATTTTCCGGCTGGATCGATGTAATCGTAATTCTCGCGATCGTTATTATAAATGCGATCCTCGGTGTGTACCAGGAAGGTAAAGCTGACGAAGCGATCGCAGCCCTGAAGAAGATGAGCTCTCCGCAGGCAAAGATCATCCGTGACAATATGCAGCAGATGATCGATTCCGATAAGCTGGTACCCGGTGATGTCGTTGTGCTGGATGCCGGTGACCTGGTCGCCGCGGATATCCGTCTTACGGAAGCTAGCTCCATGAAAGTAGAAGAAGCTTCCCTGACAGGTGAGTCAGTCCCTGTAGATAAAGATGCGACAGTTGTTCTCGAGGATGACTGCGGCATCGGTGACAGAAAGAACATGCTGTATATGGGTACAGCAGTAACCTACGGCCGTGGCCGAGGTGTCGTTGTAGAGACAGGCGCGAATACCGAGCTTGGTAAGATCGCCAGCCGTCTTTCCTCAATCGATAACGAAGAGACACCTCTTCAGAAGAACCTTAACAAACTCGGTAAGATCCTCGGTATTGTTTGTATCATCATCTGCCTGATCGTTTTCGCCGTAGATGTTTTCGTACAGAACAAGCCCTGGGATGAGGGTCTGATGACCGCTGTCAGCCTGGCAGTTGCCGCGATTCCGGAAGGCCTTGCTGCTGTAGTTACGATCGTTCTGGCGCTCGGTATGACCAAGATGGCCAGCAAGAACGCGATCGTACGCCGTCTTCTTGCGGTTGAGACTCTCGGCTGCGTAGATGTCATCTGCACCGATAAGACCGGTACACTGACACAGAATGAGATGACCGTTAGAAAAGTATTTGACGGTGAGAAGTCCTTTGACGTCACCGGTATAGGATATGCTCCGGAAGGACAGATCCAGGATGAGAACGGCACGAAGATCACTCCGGATGCCAAGCTGCTGAGACTTCTTCAGTCCTGCGTACTCTGCAGTGACGCCGTAACTCCTAAGGGAGAAGACGGACGTTATTCCTGCATCGGTGACCCGACAGAGGCAGCTCTGATCGCTCTCGGCGCAAAGTCCGGACTTCCGAAGGAAGAGACGAATAAGGTATTCCCGCGTATTGCCGAGCTTCCTTTCGACTCTGACCGTAAGATGATGACCACATATCACCCGAACATCATTCCGGGTGCGATCGTATCCTTCACAAAGGGGGCACCGGATATTGTTCTGAACCGCTGTGTCGAGTACTTCGACGGACAGAAGAAGGTCCCGATGACAGAGGAGATCAAGAACCGCATCATCGAAACAAACCATGGTTATGCGACAACCGCTCTCCGTGTACTTGCATTTGCTTACCGTGAATTCGAAGGTAAGACAGAGATCGAAGCAGATTTTGCTCATGAAGATGGAATGTGCTTCATCGGTCTGGTCGGCATGATCGACCCGGCAAGAACCGAGGTCAAGGACGCTATGGCGATCTGCCGTGAGGCGGGTATCCGTGCCGTCATGATCACAGGTGACTATAAAGATACCGCTGTCGCGATCGCAAATGATCTCGGCATGATGGATGAAACATCCGGATCCCTCTCGGGTGCTGAGCTGGATAAGGTTTCCGATGAGGACTTCCAGACAGTATGTGAGACCACGAACGTATACGCCCGTGTTTCGCCGGAGCATAAGGTCCGTATCGTTACCGCTCTTAAGAAGAACGATCACATCGCTTCCATGACCGGTGACGGTGTTAATGACGCGATGGCTCTGAAGTCTGCCGATATCGGTGTTGCCATGGGTATCACCGGTACCGATGTTGCGAAGAACTCTTCCGACATGATCCTGACAGACGACAACTTCGCGACGATCGTATCCGCGGTTGAAGAAGGACGTGTTATTTACAGCAATATCCGTAAGTTCGTCGGATTCCTGCTTTCCTGTAACGTCGGTGAGATCCTGGTCATCTTCCTGATCTCCCTGATCCCGACATCCCTGATCACGGGTATCGGTACACCGCTTACCGCGATCCAGCTCCTGTGGCTGAACCTCGTAACGGACAGCTTCCCGGCACTTGCTCTCGGCAGAGAGAAGGGTGAACCGGATATCATGAAGGAGCCTCCGAGAAAGAAGTCCGAATCGATCATCAACAAGTCTATGAAGATCAACATTGCTGTTCAGAGTATCGCGATCTTCATCGCAGTTTGTGCTTCCTTCGTTCTTGGTCTGACTGTATTCTTCAAGGATGAGCTTGTTCCGATCGAGGGTGCGAGAACGATGGCATTTGCCACGTTGATCCTGGCCGAGCTCTTCCGTGCTTACGGTGCCCGTTCCGAGAAGGTCAGCGTCTTCAAACTGGGATTGTTCAGCAATAAGTTCATGAACATCTCGGTAGCCGGATCCATCGCCCTTCTGATGGCAGTTATCTACATCCCGGGTGTAAACGGCATCTTCGATAACATTGCTCTTGCTCCGATGCTCTGGATCCCGATCGTGCTCCTGGCGCTCATTCCGTTTGCGGCTAGTGAAGTCCATAAGCTGATCAAGAATAGAAAATAACTGTTGCACGCTGAAAATTCTTGTGTTACTATTTAACGGTTATTAGAATTGAGAACAGTCTTGGAGGCTGATATAATGAATACATTAGCAGTTGTACTTACATGTGTTGATATCGTAGTCTGCATCGCATTGATCATTCTGGTCATGTCCCAGGAGGGCAACGATCAGGGTATGGGTATCGTTGGCGGTAGCGGAACCAATTCCTTCTACGAGAAGTCGAAGGGCAGAACACTGGATGAGAAGCTCAAGAAGATCACGCTGTTCACAGCAGTGCTTTTCGCGATCCTCACTGTAGTTCTTTTCCTGGTACTCGCCAGAGGATTCTAAGACACATAAAGAATTAAGATGAACAAGTGAGCTGCTGACCGGCATCGGGAGGCAGCTCTTTTGTATGTCGGAATACACGAATTGAGGACATAAGTTATGGGACGACGTAACAGAAGACATATCAAGATCCGCCCGAGCGGGAAAAGCGC
>DBYF01000034.1:3425-5314 GCA_002310155.1 Mageeibacillus sp. UBA1193
CCGCTGGCTCTGGAGAACCAGTGTGTCGGACTTCTGAAAGAAGGAAGGGAAGGCGGCATCGTCATTCCGGACCCGGGATATCCGTCGACTGCATACGGGCAGATCATTATCCGCAAGAACCAGCTGAATGGCGCACCATATGGCATGAAGGTCGTCTGTGAGGTATTAAACCCTTCGGCGAAGCGTGCGGAATATGAGGGAAGGATCGTTGAAGTGCTTGGTGATCCGGGTAATAACGATGTCGCGATGCTCTCGATCATGCGCCAGTATGGACTTTCTTCCTTCTTCCCGGCAGCGGTGATGGATGAGGCTTCGCGCCTGCCGCTCTCTCCTACAGAGGAACAGATCGAAGAAGCCCTGCTTCACGGAAGAAAGGATCTCCGTAACCTTCAGACGATCACGATCGATGGAGAAGAGGCGAAGGACCTTGATGACGCGATCTCTATTTCCAAGCTGGAAAGGGGCTGCTACCGCCTGTGGGTACATATCGCCGACGTTTCCGAGTACGTGACTGACGGATCGGCTCTCGATATCGAAGCGGCGACCCGCGGTACATCGGTATATCTGGTCGACCGCGTGATTCCGATGCTTCCGCCGAGACTTTCAAACGGCCTTTGCAGCCTGAATCCGCATGTGCCGAGATTTACGATGACCTGCGAGATGAAGATCGGACCGGATGGTCAGATCCTCGACAGCGAGATCTATGAGAGCATCATCGAGAGTAATGCGAGAACATCCTATAACGAGATCAATGGCATTCTTTTCGAGGATAAAGTGATCGAAGACTATAAGCCTCTTGTGCCGATGTTCCAGCAGATGCTCGAACTTCGGAATATTCTCAAGGAGAAGAGAAAGTACAGGGGAACCATCGACTTCGTATTCCCGGAGACCCATGTGGAACTGGATGAAGAAGGAAACCCGGTCGATGTATACGCATATCCGATCAATACGATCCACAGTGTCATCGAGGAATTTATGATCGCCGCGAACGAGGCGGTCGCCGAGCGGTTCAATAAGATGGAGAGCCCATTCGTGTACCGTATCCACGAAGAACCGGATGAGCTGAAGATCAATGAGTTCATGCATGTGGCCAGACTTTTCGGCGAGAACAAGCGCCTGAACGGGAAGCCGACACCGCTGTTCTTCAGCGAGATGCTCGAGGATTTCAAGGATAAGGAATATGCACCGGCGCTGAACCAGCTTCTGCTGCGGAGCATGGCGAAGGCGAAGTACTCGGAGAAGAATGTCGGACACTTCGGTCTGGCATCGCAGTACTACTGTCACTTCACATCTCCGATCCGCCGTTATCCGGACCTCTATATCCACCGCATCATCAAGAGCTGGCTCCATCAGAAACACCAGAAGCAGTATTTCCAGAATAAGGTGGCGGATGTGGCCTACCATAGTTCCGAGATGGAGAAGAACAGTGTCGACGCGGAGAGAGCATCCGTCGATCTGAAGTGCGCGGAGTACATGATCAAACATGTGAACGAGGAGTTCCCGGGAACCGTTTCCGGCGCATGCCCTGCCGGTATCTTCGTTAAACTCGAGAACACGATCGAAGGTATGGTCCCGTTCTCGTCGCTGAATGAGTACTTCGATTTTGATGAAAGGAAACTCGAGGCGAAGGGATCGAGAGGGACGGTCTACCGGATCGGTAAGAAGGTCAGGGTAAAGGTCGCATCAGCCGATCCGCTGACGCATCACATCGACTTTTCAATCGTTGAAAACAATTGATGTAAATGAAAAGCCTCTCTGTGAGATCACGGAGAGGCTTTTTGATACTGATTAAAACCAGAGGCTTACTCTTCTACACGGAAAGGAGCTAAAGCCTCTACGAGATCGTCGCAGGAGTTGCTGTGAATCTCAAGATTGATCGCACTCTGGAG
>DBYF01000086.1:0-230 GCA_002310155.1 Mageeibacillus sp. UBA1193
GAAGCGAACTCGGCTCTGTGCTCATCGAGCGTCAGGATGAACTCCATCAGGAGCATCATGCACCGCAGTTCCCTGTTATTGCTTTCAGAAAGAAAAATGTCCTTCATCTTATAGGCGATCGTCTGAAGTTTCGCCGACAGTTCCGGGTGTTTCTTTCTCTCGATTACGTGGAGATTCCGATAGAAATGCACGATCCTCTGTAGATCGAGCAAGGAAGAGATGAACGAATT
>DBYF01000086.1:355-8406 GCA_002310155.1 Mageeibacillus sp. UBA1193
GATCCAACGAGTATGATCTCACCATACGAATGCCAGTGCATACGAAAGTTACGACCCTTAAAACCCGTAGACAGATTAAAGGCACTGATTCTGTCAAAATCGAAGGTCTCGTACTGACTGTAATCCATAACTTACACCATCATCTTATAGATTTTAGTGCAGTCATCTTCGTTAAGGGTGACAAAGCCCGAGATGGTACCATCTCTTCCGTCACCTCTGCAAAGCGCATGGACGAGTTTCGGAATATCATCCGGATCTGCGCCAAGCGACTCAAAATCTTCCGGCATGCCGATCGAGATCAGGAAGTTTCTGAGTGCTTCGATACCCTGCTTTGCCGTCACCTCAGGGTGGGCAAAATCCATCTGGCATCCGAAGACACGTACAGCGACCTGTGCGAAACGCATGACGTCGTGGGGTAATTCATAAGTAAATACGGCCGGCATTGTTACGGCCAGACCTGCGCCATGGGCACAGTCATAAAGAGCGGAGAGCTCATGCTCGATCACATGGGACAGCCAGTCCTGGGATCTTCCGACACCGCAGGTGTGGTTATGGGCAACCGTACCTGCCCACATGATGTTCGCTCTCGCTTCATAGTTATTCGGATCCTCGATGACTCTCGGTCCTTCGTGGATCATGGTAAGGAGAAGGCCCTCGATCAGACGGTCTGTTACCTCTACTTCTTTCGAGTTGGTAAGATAGCGCTCATAAAGATGCGCGATGATGTCCGTAATACCTGCTGCAGTCTGATACGGCGGCAGAGTCTGTGTCAGTTCCGGATTGAGGATACTGAACTTCGGGCGGATCGCGTCTCCGCTCGCGCCACGCTTAAACATGCCCTCTTCCTTCGTGATAACGGAGTCCGGGCTGCCTTCACTTCCTGCTGCGGCGATCGTCAGGACCGTTCCGACCGGAAGTGCTTTTTCGATTCTCTTGCCCTGGTAGAAATCCCAGAAGTCGCCGTCATAAACGACACCTGCAGCGATCGCCTTACTGGAATCGATCGTGGATCCACCGCCGACAGCCAGGATAAAATCAACGTTCTCTTTCTTACAAAGATCGATACCCTCGTAGACCAGACCGGATCTCGGATTCGGCTTAACTCCGCCGAGCTCGATATACGGAATCGATTCCTTATCGAGGGAAGCTTTTACACGGTCCAGAAGACCGGATCTGACAACACTTCCTCCGCCATAGTGGATCAGGACCTTGCTGCCTCCGAAGCGCTTTACAAGTTCACCTGCGCGATTCTCAGTGCTTTTACCAAAGACAAAACATGTCGGGGAATAAAACTCAAAATTCTCCATAAATCATCCTTTCCGCCCTGCTCATCCGGCAAGGCCTGCAATTATCACACCACATAGTGGTGCCTCGTTCATCCTTCACCATGGTAGCATTCATATTTTGTCATTTCTTCTCATTTCATGACCAATAAATCACCATATTTTGTCAGGATTTAATGCTTTGAAAGTCAAAATATGAAGGGATCCACGGGTTATCATTACAGATTCTGGGAAGCCCGATTTTCTAAAATCTGCGCAAATGACCGATTTTCACCATTTTCAAAAGCACCTGTTCTCAATATAATGAACACATGGATAACGAAAACACAGAGAATTCAAAACCCTTAAAGACTTCACTCATTATGCAGGGCGGCGCGATGCGCGGCATGTTTACCTGCGGTGTGATGGATGTTCTCATGGAAAACGGCATTACTTTTGACGGAGCCGCAGGCATTTCCGCCGGCGCCGTATTCGGATGCAACTATAAATCCCGTCAGATCGGACGTCCGATCCGTTATAATAAGAAGTTCTGCAAAGACCCGAGATACAGTGGTCTTCGTTCTCTTATCAAGACCGGTGATTTCTACGGCGCGGATTTCTGCTACCGCGCGATCCCCGATGAGCTCGACATCTTCGACAGAAAGACCTTCTCTGAAGATCCGATGGAGTTTTATATCGGAGCGACTGATGTCAACACCGGTGAGATCCACTACCACCTCTGCTCGGACGGAGGAGCTAAAGATATCGAGTGGATGCGCGCGTCCGCCTCGATGCCGCTTCTCTCAAAAGTCGTAAAAATCGATAATTACAGGCTTCTTGACGGAGGTATCGCCGATTCTGTTCCCTATGAATTCATGGAGAAGAAAGGGTATAATAGAAATATCATCGTGCTGACACAGCCCGATGGATACAAACGGAAAAAGACCTCTTCTCTCCTTCTTTTCATGCTGAGGAAATATCCTGCGATCGTAGATGCGATGAAGAAGCATCCGGATATGTATAACCGTCAGCTCCGTGAGATCAAGGAAAGAGAGACATCCGGCGAATCGATCGTCATCCGTCCGCCGGAAGATCTTAAGATCAGCCGCACATCGAAAAAGCCCGAAGAACTCGAGCGTGTATACCAGATCGGTCGCGCTGAGGCCACAAGAAGACTTGACGAGATACGGACATTCCTGAACCAATAAGTTTAACTGCCTGCTCCGGCACAAAAACGATAACAGAAAACGCATTTCAGAAATGACATAACGAGAACGAAAGGAGCCCCATATGCAGAGAAGAAATGACTTACCGATACTCGGATTCGGATGCATGAGATTTGCCACCAAGGGCAGATCCATTGATTTTGAAAAGACCGAAGCCCAGATCCTGCGCGCGATCGAACTCGGTGTGGATTATTTCGACACCGCATACATCTACCCCGGCTCCGAAGAAACACTCGGAAAGATCATCGAGAAGAATGATCTCCGCGACAAGATCACACTCACCACGAAGCTTCCACAGTATCTCGTGAAGAAAAAAGAGGATCTCGACAAGTATCTGACCGAGGAATTGAAGCGTCTTCGTACCGACCATCTCGACTACTATCTTTTCCATCACATGACCGATATCGCGCAGTGGGAAAAGCTCGAGAAACTCGGTGTCAGAGACTGGATCGACGAGAAGAAAAAGGAAGGAAAATTCCTTCACGTCGGTTTCTCTTTCCATGGCAACACCGAGATGTATAAGAAGATCCTAGCCGCTTATGACTGGGAGCTCTCACTTGTACAGTACAACTATATGGATGAGAACACACAGGCCGGCCGTGACGGCATCCGTGCCGCGTACGAAAAAGGTGTTCCCATATTCATCATGGAGCCTCTCCGCGGCGGAAAGCTCGTCGACCTTCTTCCCGAGAAAGCGAAGAAAGAGATCGCCAATGACCCGCATGGATGGAGCCCTGCCGAATGGGCATTCCGCTGGCTCTGGAACCAGAAGGAGATCACCTGCGTCCTTTCCGGCATGAACTCCCTGGAGATGCTCGAAGAGAACGCCAGGATCGCATCAAGCACTGAGGCGGGTGCTTTTGGCGAAGAAGAATTCAAAGTGATCGAGAAGATCAAGGGATACATCAACGAGAACACGAAGGTCAGCTGCACCGGCTGTAAATACTGTCTCCCCTGCCCTAAGGGCGTCGATATCCCGGGCATCTTCTCCTGCTATAACCACATGTATTCCGAGAAGAAAAGCACCGGAAGATCCGAGTATTTCCAGACGATCGCTCTGAGGCTTCAGCCCGCCGACGCATCCCTCTGTGTCCAGTGCGGAAAGTGTGAGCAGCACTGCCCGCAGAGTATCCCGATCAGAGAGAAACTCAAGGAAGCCAATAAGGCCCTCCAGCCCTTCCCGTATAAGGTTGCGGCCAAGGTCGCCAGACGCTTTCTGGTAGGTAAGAAAAAGAAGAAATAAAGGCGACTATTTACGACCTGCAGGCGCTTCTTTTCAGGGGGCAATATTGCTATAATATGCATAAATGATCAGGAAAGGACGAAGCCTGAATCAAGCGTCCTTTCCGTACTTAGAGAGGAAGAATCGCTATGTTTGTCAAAAACTTAGTTCGTTCAATCACAGGAGACATTCTCGGAGGCGTTGCTTTCGGTGCCGGAATGGCACTCGTCAACGAGTTCGTAGACAGCAGGACCGGCCGTAATTCGATTCCTGCCGGTAACTACGTTCCGCAGAGTGTCCCGAATAACAATAATGGAACCACGATCGCGAATATCGCGCTTGCCAGGATCGCGCTCTGCTACTACATCGCCAAGGCCGACGGCTCTATCTCTCCCGAGGAGCAGACGGACCTCGACTATATGTGCTCGAGCCTGATGAATAACCCGAACGCCTCTTCTACATTCCGTTCGGAGCTCCAGTCGATCGTGAATGACCGCTCCACAAGCTTCATGAACGTCGAGAAATACCTCAACCGTCTGGATCCCAATACGCTCTCCTCTCTCGAGGCAGACGCGCGCCGCATCGCGGAGCTCTCCGGCGGTGTTTCCGATACCGAGTCAAAAGCACTCTCCGTATTCCAGAACTACGTTTACGGCAAGCAGGGCTTCCCGGGAAGCAATATGAATGAGCAGTTCGCAGGAAAAGCACGCGTGATCAATCTCAAGTGCTCCGGCTGCGCGGCCGATCTCGAGATCAACCCGAGCATGACCGAGACCTTCTGCCCGTACTGCGGTTCCAGACAGATCATCGTGCGTTAATCCGCATGACAAAAGTGCATTTACTGTATTTGTATTTCTATTAAATGCACAACGGCTTTGATCCTCATCTTTCCCATTCGTCATGGTAGAATTTCTGCTATGACAGAATGGGAAAGTTTTTATGAGCAGAAAACACGACAACACATCTTCACAGACAAAGCTTAAATCACGCCTCGGACGAAGCCACAACGTGGACATGATCAACGGTGGCGTTCTTGTGCCGCTCATCTGCTACAGCCTGCCGATCGTTGTGACGCAGGTCCTTCAGCTGCTCTTTAACGCAGCAGATATCGTCGTGGTCGGACAGTTCGTCGATGACACTGCCGTCGCCGCTGTCGGATCCTGCGCGCCGCTCATTAACCTCATGATCAACCTGTTCATCGGTATCTCGCTTGGCGCGACTGTCGTTCTCGCTGCCGTCCTCGGCGCGAACCAGAAAGAGAAGATCCATGACCTGACCCATACGATCTTTTCGCTCGGTATCATCTTCGGTATTTTCACAGGCATCCTCGGCTGCCTGTTTGCACGTACTTTCCTCGAGTGGATGGGCACGACTTCCGACTCGATCGGTCAGGCGACACTGTACCTTCGCATCTACATGCTGGGCAGTCCTTTCTTCATGATCTACACATTCGGACGCGCGATCATCGTCGCTCAGGGCGACACGAAGCGTCCTCTCTACTATCTGACACTTTCCGGTGTTCTGAACGTTATTCTGAATCTCATTCTCGTGGCCGGAGTCGGTCTTGGAGTTGCAGGCGTCGCGATCGCAACCGTTACTTCCCAGATCCTCTCCGCGATCCTCATGACACGTGCGCTCTTCCATCTCGACAGCGAGTGCCGCATCTTCCCGTTCGAACTGAAGATCCATAAGAAGCCTCTGGTCAAGATCCTGAAGCTCGGTCTTCCCGTCGGCTTCCAGAACACGCTCTTTTCCTTCTCGAACGTCATCATCCAGTCGTCCGTCAACTCGCTCGGTACTGCCTGCATGGCCGGAAACTCCGCCTGCATGAATATAGACTCGTTCATCTACGCCGGCATGAATTCCTTTACCCAGGGATGCATGACTTTTGCCGGCCAGAACTATGGCGCGAAAAGATACGACCGCTTAAACGCGATCTACCGCTCCGCGCTTCTGTCGATCACTTTCATCGGACTTTCGCTCGGATCGCTCTCGTATCTGTTCGGCACACCGCTTCTGCGCCTGTATCTTCCGGATTCCCCTGAGGGCGTGACATTCGGCCTGGCCAGAATGCTGCTCGTCGTTGTTCCTGACTTCCTCTGCGGACTTATGGACTGCGGTTCCGGTATGCTCCGTGGCATCAAACGCTCCGTATTCCCGATGGTCGCGACTGTTGTCGGAAGCTGCGGACTTCGTCTTCTGTGGGTCTTCACTGCTTTCAACCACTACAAGAACAATGCCGCTCCGGTATCCGCGTACAAAATCCTTCTTCTTTCGTACCCGATCTCCTGGGCAATCACCTTCGTCGTACTTTTCGGCTATTACTGCCACGTCAAGAAAGGGCTCAAGATAGAGCCGAAGACGGAAACTGTTTCCGCGTAAAAAGCACTTCCCCACCGGATCTTTGTGCTGGGTGAGGATACACATTTCCGATGGGGAAGTCATTATATATCTCGTTACCTGCGCCATAGGTTTTACGGAGGGGCGGCGCAAGGAAACGGCTGAGTTAGGAAGCGCCGGGCGGAATATCCGACCGGTGCTTTTTACATAGCGGGCCGGGCGTTATGCCATGTTCGGCGCGGCCATGTTGATGAAGGTTTCGTGTGTGGTCTCGATCCTTCCGCCCTGACGGGAACCGCTGACGTGAATGTCTGCGTCTGCATCGATGGTACGGCCGTTCTCGAGGATGACTGTACGTGTGCCGTAGTCAGCGCACTTCTTGGAGTGGGTGACCTGAAGGATCGTGATGCCCTTCTCCTGATTGAGTCTTCGGAAGAGTTCCATGATCTCGGCACCGGACTTGCTGTCGAGGTTACCTGTCGCTTCGTCCGCGAGGATGATCTCAGGATGGGAGATGATCGCTCTGGCGATCGCGACGCGCTGCTGCTGACCACCGGAGAGTTTACCCGGCATGAACTTTCTCTTATCTGTAAGACCTGTGATCTCAAGGATCTCATCGAGTTCCTTCTTCAGGGACTCACGGGAGTAACCTGCAACAAGCGATGGCAGAAGGATGTTGTCCTCGACATTGAGGTTCTGTACCAGGTTATAGAACTGGAAGATGAATCCGATCTTACCGAGACGGATCTTGCTGAGCTTCTTCTCTCTCATCTTGCTGATGCTCTCTCCGCAGATTCGGATGTCACCGGTGAAGTCGCGGTCGAGACCGCCAACGAGATAAAGGAGAGTGCTTTTACCGGAGCCGCTGGCGCCCATCAGGGATACGAATTCACCCTTCTGAACTGTGAGTTCCGCGCCGCAGAGGACCTGTGTCTTTACTCCGCCCTTCTTACCGAATGTCTTATTTACGCTTCTTACTTCGATCATGTTTTCCATAGTTATTTCCTCTCTTTTCTGTCTGCCCCGTATCGGGGCGCTAATGATGTTTACCTTTCTTTATTGCCCGTTTCCCGGGTATCACTATTACTCGTACTTCAGCTGCTCGGCGATCTTCATCTTACGGATGTGCTTGATCGGCATCAGGACCGTCAGGACGAAGAGCAGGAAGATCCCACCGAGGAAGATCAGTGTAGGAACTGCATCGACCGAAAGACCGAAGTTCATCTCGATCATCTCCAGCGCCTTCTGGAAGAGTCCGGCGATCACCGCGGCAAACGGTACCGCTACGGCCATCGCGACAAGGCAGGAGATCAGGTTCTCAGAGAGGAAGGACTTCTTGAGCTTTCCTCTGTTCATCGCTGTGGATACCAGGACCGCGCACTCTCTTCTTCTTCCGTAGAATCCGATGGTCTGGTTGCTGACTACTGCGATGAATGTCAGCAGTACGCCCATGCCGATCAGCATGTAAAGGAGTGTGGACATTCCCGCGTTCTCATTCTTAATTTCTTCCATGTGATCGTCCATGCTCTGCACGGATTCGATCATACAGCCGGAACGCTCCTTGATCGTGTTGATAACGTTTTCCGGATTCGAGCAGCGGATGTATGCTCTCTGCGGATGATCCTCAAAGATCTCGTTATAGTTGTTGAGGCTGACGACATATACAGCGGAGCCTGCGGTGAACTGGAGTGAGTTGCAGTAGCCTGCAAGCTTCATGGTCTTATGGATCGCTTCCGGTCTGTCTGCTGCGATGATCATCGGGATCTCATCACCGACTTTGTAACCGAGCTTCTTCGCGATCGACTTATCCATATAGATCTCATCATCTGCGATGTTCTCCGGAAGATCCTTGATCGCGTTGAAGATCTCAAAATCACCAGGTGTGCCGACGAGCATTGCGGAATGGAAGATCTCCTTCATTTCCTTGCTGTTTGCGGTCTCGAACTTCTTGATGTCTTCATCACCGAGGACGAACTTGACGTCCCATCTGAAATTCAGGAA
>DBYF01000086.1:8533-9323 GCA_002310155.1 Mageeibacillus sp. UBA1193
GACTGCCATGACGAACAGTCTGGAGATACCGACGGAAGCCTTCTTCGTTCTTGCCTGTACACAGGAGAAAGCAGCGATCGGGCAGTCTCTCTTGATGAAGAACTTTTCAAGGAGCTTGCTGCATCCACGGAGAATGAAGGGATATCCCAGGAAGAGTGCCGCTACCAGAAGAACGATCGATCCGAAGACCACTCCGAGGCCTTCCATTGTCTGAGTAAGGATCAGGACCAGTCCTGCGATTCCGAGCACTGCGAAAAGGATCGATGCTACGAGAGTCTTCTTCGTGTACTTATAGTCAGCATCTTTGTTATCAAAGATCAGGTCACGGATCGATGTTCTTGTCGCCTTCAGCAGTTCCTTCATCGGGCAGAGACACTCGATGATGATCGCACCGATGATTACGCCGATCCATGCGACTACGGATACTTTACCGAGGTTCATCTCAAGTTCGATGTCAGATCCGGAATTCAAGGAGAATACGTTGTTAAAGATCGGATCTCTTGTAAGAACGTAGAGTGAGGATCCGATAGCACCGCCGATCAGTCCGTAAAGCGCATTCTCGAAAAGCACTATCAGCGCGGTCGCGTTCGGGGAAACACCCAGACTTCTCAATGTTCCGACTGTACCCATTCTCTCGACCATGATACGTTCGGAAAGAGAGATCGTTACGAAGATAACGAGCATCAGGCAGATGAGGAACAGGATCGCGAAAATACTTGTTACCGAGTTTACATTCTGCTGGACCATCTCACCATTGATCAGGTCCTCGACCTGCGCGTTCTGTGTTCTT
>DBYF01000086.1:9485-12241 GCA_002310155.1 Mageeibacillus sp. UBA1193
TCTTCTGCCAGGCTCTTCGGGATCGCGATCTCATTATTTGCAAGATCCACATCCGCGGCCAGAAGATCCATCTCATTGGCATCATTCATATCCGCGGTATAGATCAGGATGCTCTTCTCATTGAAGTACTGATATGTGGTGTTACCGGGAACATTGAATGTCGTGTTCTTCGCTGTGATCAATGTCTTGTCATGTTCCGGAAGTCCGGAGTAATCGACCTCCGAGAGATCATTCATGGTAGAGACCATGACGTTACTGTCGCCGAACATCGAAAGAAATGCAGATTCAAGTACATTTCTTACCGAGTTGCTCATATCGAATGTCATCATACCGGCGAACGAGCAGATCACGATGCAAAGGATCAGCATGATCGTCCGGAACGGCTTGGAGAACATATTCTTCAGTGTGTGTTTAAATATAACTCCCATTTTCTTACCTTTCTTTTTATTCCCGGGGGAGTGCTCCTTATTCACTCCCCCGATCCTCTTCAGTTTCTTTTCCTATGATTTTTCAGTTTCTTTATCTTTCTTCTTCACCCCTATTTCAGGGCGCACCAGTGGTACACCGCCTCTTTTCGGAGGGTCCGCCGGCCGTTTCCGGCAGCGGGACCCTTGTCGAAAAGAAGGGTAATAAGAGGGGGTATTATGAAGTGGGTTATGCGAAATTATTTGTTGGTGATTTCCACGTTACCAGCGGAGAGATCAGCCGTAAGAACGATAGCATATCCGTCTTTCATGGTGAACTCATCACCGCGCTTCTCACCGTTGATCCTGGCGGTTCCGGCAGAGATATCAATAACGTAACCGATCTTCTGTCCGTCTACGAACTCGATCGTGCAGTCACCTGCGGACATATCAACATCGAAGCTTGCTGTCAGGGTAAGTGCTTTTGCATCGAAATCACCAGCGGACATATCGAGTTCGCCACCAGCGATGGTGCAGTTTGTAAGATCTACATCACCTGCGGAAAGGTCAAATTCCGAATATCCGAACTTGCAGTTTGTCGCTTCAAAATCACCTGCGGACAGATCTACATCGAGGGCACCGTTGACGTTGTTGATCGTAACATCCCCGGCAGAAGATTTGAAAGAGATCTTATCGCAGTCAAAGCCTTTTTCAATGTTGATGTCACCTGCGGATGTGTCGATCAGAACATCCTTGAAGTCCGCTCCCTTCGGATAGTAGACATAGACGAAGCAGTCATTGTCATTGAAATTAAACCATGAGAAGTTGATCTCGAACTTATGCTTGTGGGAAGAGATCGTCAGTGTATCATTTACAGACTCTGCCGTAACATCCTTTGCCTCGATCTTATACTCGATCGCGTATTCGTTACTCTCGATGAACCTGACATCTGCAGCGTTCACATCGATAAGGATGTTGGAAAAATCATCGACAACGGTCTTCTTCTGTTCATAGATATGACCTTCCGAATCGATGTGGAAGCCGTGATCATAGTACATGCGGATCGGCTTGCCTCCGTTAGCCAGAGCGCCTGCGACTGACAGAGCAATACCGGCCGAAAGAGAAATGCCTGCTGTAATTAATGCTACTTTAGTAAATGTCTTCATTTTCTATTCTCCTCATCCTCATGCTGCCTGTGCAGCCTTGTTCTTTCTGTTCTTTCTATGTACGATGCGTCCGAATCCCTTCGCGAGACCGCCTGCTGCCAGTCTGATCAGAGCAAGCGAACCGATCATAAAGAAGATTCCGAGACCGAAGCATGTCAGGCCGCCGCCCAGGATCACCATTCCGGCGATCGGATTCATAAAGAGCGCTACCAGACCGAATACTGCTGTAGCGATGCCGCTGACGAGGATCGCGATTCCTGCGATCAGGAAAGAGATCAGCACCATAAACAGTACGAAGATCAGTACACAAGCTACGATCAGGAACGCGAATACGACTGGTGAAAGCGGCAGTGCGAAGATAGCGGCGAGTACGATCGCGAGTGTCTTCAGTGCGGAAGGCTGATTGCCCTTTTTCTTGGACTTCTTTCCTTCATCTACCGGCTGAGCGCTGAATACAGGTTCTACATTCGGATTGGCCTGCGGGATCTCAGCTCCCTGTGTGAATCCCTCACCTGTCGCGGCACCTGTGCCTGCAACTACCGGTGCCGGTACAACCGCCAGAGTATTTGCGTTTGACGCGGCCATCGTCTCTTCGTACTTACGGTCAACTACGTCGACCAGGATCTTCTTCGCGAGGACCTTTGGATCACCGAGCTCCTCGATTACTTTAGCTTCATTCTCAACTCCGGCTTCATCGAAGTATTCTTCATAAAACTCGATCGCCTCATCCCGATCGTACTGCGGAAGGATCTTTAATCCTTTTTTCAACTCCTGCAGATATGTATCTCTGTTCATTTTTCATCCCCTCCAAGTAATGAATCAACTGAATCTTTGTATTTGTTCCACTCTTCTAAGTAGTACTTGTGGAGCTCACGCCCTCGATCTGTGATTCTGTAATATCTTCTGTTACGACCCTGGAACGGTTCGTCGTAAGTTTCTAAACAAAAGTCCTTCTGAAGTCTGCGCAGGACCGGATAAAGTGTCGACTCAGAGATATCCAGTACCGTTTTGACCTGCTGCGTAAGTGTATACCCATACGCATCACCCTTGGTCAGAACCGAAAGTACGCATGCATCCAAAAGTGTTGAACCTAATTGGAAAACCATATACTATTTCTCCTTTCATATTGTATCGTTGGCTATATTATACGGCGTATAATATTGTTCTGTCAACACAATATTCGAAA
>DBYF01000038.1 GCA_002310155.1 Mageeibacillus sp. UBA1193
TCCTACTTTCTAAAAGAGATGGATGGTGATATTCTGATAACGAACGAAGACCCGGGTCTTAAGGTACTATTCTTAATTCGGACAAAATAAGTGGGCAGAAAATAAATCGGGTAGTTGAATCGTCTAATTATCAGATCCGATATGGGATCTTGTTGGAGGTATTCTATGAAAAAGTGTGTCGCCCTTGTTATTGCCTGTGCTTTCCTTATGTCCGCAGTTGCCTGTAAAAAGGCCGGTTCGGAAAAAGAGACAACAGAATCAGCTTCCGAGTCTTCAGAAACGGTCACTTCTTCCGAGACGGAAGAGACTGGATCGTCTTCATCCGAAACAACAGAACCAACAACATCGCAAACTACAGCTCCGACTGAAACAACAAGAAAAGGCGATCCGAACTGGAAGCCGACTCCGCTGGAATCTATGTCGATCGATACTTCGCATAAGAACCTGGATATATCTTCAGATTTTGTCACCGGGAAGTATGTCGTAAATGATCCGGACACAGATGATGAGGTCGCTTGTATTACCTGCAGATATCAGACGTTCACCGTAAAGGATAAGGGATTTGAAGATCTTCAGAAGACTCTGGATGAGATCCTTATGGGCGATGGAGAACGTTTAGAGAAACTTTATGATCAGAAGGTTACTGAACTGAAGAAATCCCTTCCATCAGCAGATGAACCGATGTTCGAGAATTATCATAACCATATATATTTAGGACGCGCTGACGATCAGATCGTTTCTTTTGAGCTGAGGAGTTGGGATGACAGTTACTCGGAGAAGTGTTATAACATCGACAGTAAAACCGGAAAGATCATATCTTTTGATGATGTCGTAAAGGATAAAGACGCACTCTGCGAATATATAGAATCTGCCATCTATAAAGAAGATTATCCGTCGGAGTACTACGTAAACCATCTGGAGGAAATGATTCCGAAGATCAAAGACGGAACTGTCGATTTCAGATTTACATTTGACGGAATAATCGTGGAAACATTCTATGTTTCTGCCGTGAACTGTCCGGATTGTTTCAATATGGACTATTTCTTCAGTGTGCCGGGATCCTATATTATCACCGAGGACATTTCTAATACGATATCCTGGGATATTGACGGCGACGGAAAGGTCGAGATGATTAGTATGGGGAGTGACTCCGACGGTAGATATGTCAACATTGGAGGGGTGAAGACTAATGTGCGATCGAACTCCGATTACCGCATTCATCTTGCACACACTTCGACCGGCTTTTACATGAACTTCGGGGTTTTGTGCGGTTCCGATGACAGGTGTGAAGTCATCTATCATATCAATAACGATAAGACAGTCGAATATGTGACCGAAGGCTGTCTGACTGATATGGGTAATGATTATGATCCGGAAAGCATGGTACTTGAAACAGAAGATCAACACTACAATATCAGGTTTTTTGGAATAAAAGAGCCGTGCACTTATTATTCGTTTACCGGCGATCCGATCGAAGTGAAACCACGGGATACGATGTTTGGCGAGCCTTACGGTCCGTATCATATGAAAGTAGATGTGGAAGGCAAGGTCAAGAACGATGACGGTACTTGGAAGAACTGTACATTAAAGACAGACGCCAAGGTCCTCGTGATCGGTTATGACTCGTCGACAAAAGAACTGATCATTTCAGATGCATATTCAGATGAAAGCAAGAACAAAACTTACCGGATCCCGTATGACGCGAGTAAGGGTCAGATAAACGGTGAGTTCGCATTCTCTGTGTTTGATGGCATGGCATACGGCGGCTGAGTTTTCGATTTCACGGCTTTCTGTTATTCTATTTCGAGAATTAAGAAAGATTTAAGAGTTCCTTAAAGGCAGTTAAGACTTGAAAAAGTAAGATAGTGCCATAAGGAGGCGAGAAACGCTATGAATGAGATTATTAAAACACAGAAACTTTGCAAGACTTTTTCTAACGGCGGTGTGCAGCAGCACGTGCTCCGAAACATCGACCTTTCGATCTATGAAGGTGATTTTACCGTAATCATGGGTGCCAGTGGCGCCGGTAAATCCACTCTTCTTTACGCCCTGTCCGGCATGGACAAGCCGACACTCGGTGAAGTTACTTTCGCAGGAAAGAACATCACCAAGGGAACACCGGATGACCTCGCTCTTTTCAGAAGAAAGAACTGCGGATTTGTCTTCCAGCAGACCTACCTCGTTGACTCCATGAGTGTTCTCGATAACGTTCTCGCAGCGGCTCTTCTCGTTGAGAAGAATAAGAAGGCGGCAGGCACGAAAGCAAGAGAAGTTCTGAAGTCTGTTGATATCGATGAGAATCTCTGGAACAAATTTCCGACACAGCTCAGTGGCGGTGAAGCCCAGCGTGTCGGTATCGCAAGGGCTCTGATCAACGAGCCGAAGCTCGTGTTCGCCGATGAGCCGACCGGAGCCCTGAACTCGACAACCGGTAAGGATGTCCTCGACGTTCTTACAAAAGCAAATGATAACGGACAGTCCATCGTAATGGTTACCCACGATATCACATCTGCCCGTCGCGGCAACCGCATCCTCTACGTCAAAGACGGTGAGATCGCAGGCGAATGTGACCTCGGAAAGTATGTTTCCGGAGACAAGGAGCGTCACCTGAAGCTTCGTGACTTCTTAGGCGGAATGGGGTGGTAACCATGACAAAAGAAAAAATGCTCGCGAAATCCCACTTTCGTAAGAATAAGGGAAGCTCTATCGGTATCTTCTGTCTGATGCTCCTGGCTTCTATGCTCATGTCTCTGGCCATGATCCTCTTTACCGATACCTATCCGACCGCAGCCAAAGAAGCGGAGCGCCTCGATGGCGGAGACGGAATGATGTACGTCTCAAGTGAAACGCTCAAAATCGATGATGCTTATCTTTCAGATCTTCTTCAGGGAGCAGAAAAATACGAGCTGGAAAAAGCACTGTATTATCCTCTTTTACCTCTTCCGTTCGGATCTTCCGAGATGGATAATTCCGTAAAGGTCTGTCGGATGGAATCCATGATGAAAAAGACAATGGCGCGTACCGAGATCGCCGAAGAAGATGCCTCCATCACCGGTGACTTTATCTACCTTCCGTATCAGTTTAAGACTTCGGGTGGAATGCACGTAGGAGATGACTATCACATCTCTATCTCCGGTGAAAACTATGACCTGAAAGTCAAGGGATTTCTCAACACTGTATATGGCGGATGCAATAACAGCGGACTTTATGAGATCTGTGTATCTGATGAAGTTTATGAAAGAATGTATTCCAAGATCGGCGATGCCGGTGAATCTTCTTTCGTCGTATTTGAACTCAAGGACGATGTCAAAATGGGACAGTTCCGTATCCGCGTCCTCAATCAGTTGAAGACAGATGATGCTCTGGCAAATGTTTCGCTGCAGCCGGTCTCCATGTACCTCGGTTCCCGTACATTTATGTCGCTGATCATTGCGGGTTCTTTTCTCGCCGTAACCATGCTTGTCGTCATTGTCATCATTCTCATGATCGTCAACAGCATCGGCAACTATGTCAAGGAAAACATGAAGACCATCGGTGCTCTGAAGGCCATCGGCTACACCAGCCGCAACATCAAGAGTTCTGTCCTGATGATGTTCCTGACTCTGGCTCTGATCGCTTCCGTTATCGGTATCGCCGTTTCTTACCTGCTGGCTCCGTCGATCTCTTCTCTGGTCATTGCGCAGATGGGTGTTCCTTACAGTGTTTCTTTCAGTCTGATCGCAACCATCGTAGCCTTTTCTACCGTCGTACTTCTTACTGTGCTGGTTACACTTTTTGCACTTCGTAAGATCAAGAAAATCGAGCCGATCGTTGCTCTTCGTGAAGGTGTGGAGAGCCATAACTTCAAAACCAACCACTTCAAACTCGACAAGTCCGTTTTCGGCCTGGATGCCAGCCTCTCCATGAAGACGATGATGCACAATAAGAGACAGAACATTATCACATTCTTTGTTACCGGATTTATGGTATTCATTTGTGTCATTGCACTTCTGATGTTCGAGAACTTTAACAGAAAACCGAACCTCAGTCTGATGGTCCCGGAAATCTGTGATGGTGTTGTCTCTTTTGACAAGGATACCTGGGAAGAAGGATATGAGTTCCTTTCCTCTCAGGAAGGCGTCGAAAACATCCGCAGATACCGTGAGGATTCGATTTATGTCGGACAGGAAGATTCTCTGTACCTGATGGTATATGTGGATCCGACGCAGAAGGGCAATAAGGATGTCTGCTACAAGGGAAGACTTCCCTCACACGAAAACGAGGTCAATGTCAGCGGTAAATTCGCCAAACAGAACGGTTATAAGATCGGTGATGAGATCACTCTCAATCTGGGCGGCAGAGAGTATACCTACCTGATCACAGGATTCATCCAGAGCCTGAATAACGACGGTCATGAAGCCATTATGTCGGAAGCGGCAGCAGCGCATATCCTTGATCTGGAATCGATGCCCACGAGTTTCCTCTTTGATACCGAAACCGATGAGCAGATCGATCCGATCCTGGATGCCTGTGAAGAACAGTTCGGTGAGAAAATGGTAGTCCGAATGAATATGGTGAAGTCCATCGAAGCGTCTATGATCACCTTCAAGGGAATCTCGACCCTGATGCTCGTGATGATGTGTCTGATCTCCGCACTGGTGATCCTCCTGGTACTCTTCCTGCTGATCCGCTCTCTGGTCTTCAGCAAGAGAAAAGACTACGGTATCTATAAGGCCATCGGTTACACATCGAAGTCCTTGATCCTTCAGACGGCAGGCTCCTTCATGCCGACCATTATCCTTTCGGTCATCCTGTTCTCTGTAGTGTCTTACTTCGTCGCGAATCCCTACATGCAGTTCATCATGATCGCCTTCGGTCTCATGAAGTGCACCTTCGCTATCCCGATCCCGGGTATCATCATCGTAGGCGCGGGCATGATCCTTCTCTCCTTCGTCTTTGCAGTACTGCAGGCAAAAAGAGTTCGTAAGATCGAACCCTACAAGATGCTGATCGCAGAGTAAAAACTTCTTCATAGCAAAATGCCGGGAGCCGTCTCAATTGAGGCGGCTCCTTTTGCAGTTATGGTTTTCAGTTTTGGGAGAATCAAAACCCGATTTATACGGAATGAAAAAGCACTTGTTTTTCGCATTTCATTGTTTCCGAAGGCAAAGTGCTTTTCCCAATGAAAAACTATCTGTTTTCGGGCAAGAAGCAGTGAGATCTTCATTGTTTTTCCGGTCAATAGTCGATTAGCAATGAAATCGATACCTTGAAGGGCACGATAATTCATTGGAGAAATGATTTATGCTTCATAAACAATGAAACCATCCATATACTCGACAAGCATTTCCGGGATGTACTGGTAGTGATGACTCTTATAGAGCTTCGATACCGCCATCGGTGAACCTGCGTCACAGTGCGCGTTGATGCGTTCGGCGAGATGCACGATGATCTCTGTCGTGGAATCACCATCCTGGAAATACTCCTGATAGTCTTCATCTTCATCACTTCCCGCGGTGATGAAAACACGCTTCGCGATCTTCTCATTTCTCTCGAAATATCCGTAGTCATTCGCCTGCTCAGCATAGTCGCTCATCTCTCTGGAATAAGGAGACCAGAAGGCCGGACTTCCGATGATGTAGCACCCGAACGGCTGGTTCTCATACGTGTCGGAATTACACAGTGCATAGTGGGCAAAAACACCGCCGAGAGAGTGGCCGAAAAGTGTCGAGTTTTCATTGTCGATCGCATACTTTTCTCCAAGATATGGCATAAGATTATCCGTGATGAAATCGAGAAACTTATCCTTCCCCTCGCAGAATACAGCCGCGCGCTCGACATTGTCCGAATTACAGATCGAATAGTCCTGTCCGATCGAGATCACGATCTGAGGATCAGCGCGTCCCGCCTGCATCTCTTCAAGAAGTTTCGCCGTATCGTTAAAGCGCCATACCGCATCTGTCAGCACCATTGCAGGATACGTCTTTTCCGAATCATACCCGGACGGAAGAGCCACATGCACTACAAAGTTCCGGTCGAGTTCTTCGTCATAGAACGTGTACTCGACAATCTGATCTTTAATGGGTTCGATTTTTTCTTTGTCGAGTTCCCAGGACATATCTTCCTGCTGATTCCTAAGGTTCTGAAAGTAGTCGTCAACGACCAGATCCGTTGTTCCGAAAGGCAGGATCTTATATGACTTATTCTGCTTTGCTTCAAAGATGCGGATGATATCCTCTTCCCACTTTTCTTCATCGATATCCGTGCCGAAATAATAATACTTATAGTCGTCCTTCCTGTACTCTTCCATAAGCTTCGGAAAAACGTCTTTCAGCTCCTGGACATCCTTGAATTCTCTGGCAGTCAGGGTATCTCCTTCCCTAACAGAGTACCATCCGATTGTTGTGTCATCTTCCAGTGGAGTCGAGATCATCGTTCCGTAATGGCGCCCGTCGACAACAAAACCGGAGATATAGGGAACAAAATTCGTTTTGTAGTCTTCGATTTCTTCATCCGTCCATCCCGCATAGGCTTCCGGATGCTTTTCCATATTCCGGAGCATGTCTTCTTTATTGCAGATCTCGAAATAGACACCATCCTGATACTCCGCCAATCTTTCATCTTTTTTCTTAGTTTTATTCCACGGCTCATCCAGCACCGTCAGCGGACCGCTCGTCACCTTGGAAAGCTCTTTTTCCGTCATGTGATTTGCAAGAGTATTAACATGATTCTCCTTGCTTTCCTGGCTCACACCCGCGACCTGCCCGGCCTCAGAAGAAGTTGTATTTCCCTCTGACGTTTTCTTTGCGCTGCATCCGCAAAAGCACTCGCACATGAGGAGTGTGCAGAGGGCCATCGTCGCGATTCTCGTTATGCTTTTCATGTTGAAATTCCATCCCTTCTTTGGATCTTGATAGGGATGTTACTCTTCCCACAAGGATCTCTAAGGGAGGTTATGTGGATTTTATGTGGAGATGAAAAATGGCATCAGTGAAGATGCCACAGATCGCCGTTCGGCATGATGTGTATGTCACCGGAAAGTGTCTCGATCACCTTACCGGACTTCGCGCTTCGGACGACCGTTTCTTCCCGGAAATCCGGATCTTCGTACCAGGTATTAAAGTAAAGACGATCTCCCTCTCTGAAAAAGAAGCTCTCCTTCTCCCCGATCTGAATCGTCTTTTTCTTCGGCCAGATCAGTTCCAATGTGCTGTTATTCGGCTGGCGCGACAGTGTCAGCGGATGCTCGAAGAGCCGTAAATTGAAGCAGTCTTCCACGGAAGAAAGAGAAATCTTATCAAGTTCTTTCACATCCCTTGTTGCGCAGTCAAACTGATGGATACAGATCTCATCCGCGTCGAAATCTACCGTGACAAATGAGATCTTCTGTTCGAAGTAAACAGGCTCACCGATTGCCATGTTTTTTCGTGACGGCATAGGCTCGATCACTTCCCCGTCCGGATAGTGGATCAGAAGAAGATGGTTCCCGTCGACCGAGTGTCCGCCCTGATACTCGTAGATCTCCTGCGCTTCATAGAGATCTCCGTTATCGTAGTCCATCGCGTAGTACCACTCATCTGTACCCTCTCTTACAGGGCGCATAAATGTGATGCCGTGAAGATCCAGTTCCTTCATATTATCCCTCCGCTGATTCCGTAACAGATGCGCCCGCGACCGGAAGTTC